>NZ_MNQY01000041.1:0-76287 GCF_001915675.1 Parabacteroides sp. merdae-related_45_40
AATAACAGTAAAATCTGTGAAGTAAATTTAGGCATAGTCAAAGTTATACTTACTTGGCACTTGTAGTATATCTTTTTGGGTAAAGTAAGTATATCTTCTATGGCCAAGTAAGTATATATTAAAAAAGATTTAGATATCTAAAACACTATTCTGGTTAAGAAGGGGATTTTTTCCTCTCCTTCTCTCCTTATATAGCATAAGATTTTTATCTTTGCATACAAATAGATGACATGTATGCCTGCAACAGACAGCGACCTAATTTGAAAGACTGTTTGAGACAGCTGAGATTCTTCTAGTGAATCCGATAGAATTAATAGATAGCAATAAGTAAACTATGTTTTATAGACTAATAAAGAAGAAGTGTGATGAATGGATTCATTCTTCGGAGTACCCCATCCATGAACTAATACAATATATATATACGCAGAATAAAATGCGTGACGCACAAATTGAGGCTATCAAAATATATTTGTTTCTCAAAATAGCTTGTAGGAACAAACCACTTTGGCAATTGTTCAGTGAAGGCTTCTTCAATAGTTTGGATTTAAACGCCCTGCCTTTAACGATTGACGAGCGTAGCTATCTTAATTCCAACAAGGCTGCCGCTGCATTATTGGAATACTCGCTATTGAAAGACAAGAACGGGAATCAGATTACACCCGAATTGGAGAAAATTGTTAAGAAGCATGATGCCGGCATTGATTGCGAAGCTGTTTTCAAAAAGATATTTTATGGCGTAAACTATACAGATTATCTTTTCAGCCTGCCAATGGGTGCTGGGAAAACCTATCTGATGGCTGCTTTCATTTATTTGGATTTGTATTTTGCCCAAAACGAACCGGGCAACCCTGCGTTTGCACATAACTTTATGGTATTAGCTCCCTCCGGTTTGAAGTCATCCATCATTCCAAGTTTGAAACATATTCAGGAGTTCGACCCTACCTGGATTATCCCCGAACCGACTGCTTCCAACCTGAAAAGGATGATTAAATTTGAGATTCTCGATGAACAAAAGTCGGCAAAGAAAAGTAATCTGGTCAGGAATCCAAATGCCCAAAAGATAAACAATCACCAACCTTTAGAAGATTTGATGGGGCTGGTAGCCATCACCAATGCGGAAAAAGTGATTTTAGACCGTATGGGAGAGAATGCAACAGGGAATCTGTTCGATAAAGAGGAACTGGCCAAAATAAGAATCGCTAACGAACTGCGGGATATGATCGGGAAGATTCCTCACCTATCTGTATTTATAGATGAAGTACACCATGCTGCCGATGGAGAAATAAAATTGAGGCAAGTGGTAGAAGAATGGACCAAGCGGCATTCATTTTGTGGAGTATTGGGGTTCTCTGGTACCCCTTATCTGGACAAAGCGGAAAAGATAACATTGACAGATTCTTTCATGATAAAGAATACCGACTTATCAAACGTGGTTTATTATTATCCATTAATTCAAGGTGTAGGCAATTTTCTGAAAGTACCCGAAGTGAAATATGCCGACAACGATACGGAGACGATTATAAATAACGGCGTAAAGGAATTTTTAGACAAATACAAAGACACGGTTTATACCAATGGCACATGCGCAAAATTGGCTATCTATTGCGGACAAATAGAAACATTGGAAGAGATGGTCTATCCACTTGTCACCCGCTTGTTGTCCGAGTACGGTTTAAATCCTACCAGAACAATTCTAAAGTATCATGGTGGAAACAAAACTTATCCCCAACCGGAAGGAGCTGAAACAGAATTCGCATCGCTCGATATGCCTTTCTCAAACATTCGCATTGTCCTCTTGGTACAAATCGGCAAAGAGGGTTGGGATTGCAAAAGCCTGACCGGGGTTATTTTGCCACAAAAGGGAGTGTGTCCCACAAATATGGTCCTGCAAACCAGTTGCCGATGCCTACGCCAAGTTGTAAAGAATGCCAATGAATCTGCGTTGATATGGTTGAACAAGTTCAATGCCGACACACTGAACAAGCAATTGAAACAGCAACAGAATATTTCTTTGCAAGAATTAAATCAGGGTAAATACAAAGGCTCCATACTGATAGAACGTTTCTCCAGAATGGAAAAACAGAAGGTTCCGCCTATTGATTTCTATCAGTTAAAGGTATCCTACCAAACTTTAATCACAGAGAAACATCCCCACACGGCTGAAAAGCTAAACGATAAAAACATCTTCACCAAGTCTGAGGCCACGTTAATCCATAGGCAAAACCTGTCGGGAGAGACATTGGGGCATTATTTAGCCGAAAAAGAAGAGGGTGAATATATCACTTTCCACCAATGGCTATATACTATCTCTAAAGAGAGTTTCCGGACGTTGGAATTTGAAAATTTAAAAGCCTACGAGGCTATGCTGGAAAACATCTTCCAGCATATAACATTGAAGGACAAAACAGGTAACATCCGGTATGACAACCGTTACGACCAAGGAAATATCCGTTCGCTCATCCGTAAAGCCTTTATATCCAAACGTGATTTCTCGGTCAAAGAAGAAATAGTGCCTTACGAAGCAAGCCTGCTCCAAATAGAAAGGCTTGTTTCACCACTCCTTGTGGCAAACGACAAACCTTTCTTCCCTTCTCAAGAAGATGTTAAAACGATTGTCGATTGGGATACGAACGCACAAAAGAAGATCCTGTCACCGGAAGAACTGGCTCTCATAGAAAAGATGAAAAAGATGGGATACACCGTTCCCGAACCCACCGACCCACATCCCGAACGCAAGCAAACTTACCATTATCTGCCTTACCGTTTCGACAGTGGTTTAGAGAAAGAGTATTTCAAAGATTCCATTATCCCCATTCTAATGGAACAAAAATCGCCGTTGGAAATCTATTTCAATGGTGACGATACGCTGACCGAGTTCAAAATAGACTGTTATAAACAAATCGGCAAAGAATGGAGATACATCGGCAAGTATGTACCCGACTTTTTATTACTAAGCCGAAAAGACGATGGTAGCATCCACCGCATCATCATTATCGAGACTAAAGGCGAAGGCTTTGCCGCCAAATTTATAGACCGCAAGCTGTTTATGGAGACCGAGTTCATTCGCAAAAACAACGAGCGGTTTGGCTACGAACGTTTCCGCTTCTTGTATCTTGAAGATACAAGAAGCAAAACCGAAAGAGAAAAACAAACGATGGAAGCAATCAAAGAATTTTTCAATATTTAAATAAGAATATATATGGCTATCAAATACATCCCCTATTTCCCAAATACTTTGGAAGGTCAAGCAATACTTGACAATTTCATACGCACCAAACGAGTTCTACGTTATCGTGATAATGACCGTACAACAGAACGCATCGAACGAGGTATGCCATTGTATGAAACCGAATTGCAAGAACGTGTAGGAAACAATGAAAGCGGTAACCTTATCCTCCGCGGCGAATGCTTGTCGGCATGCGCATACCTAAAAGACAAAGGTCTCACGGTGGACTTAGTATATATCGATCCACCATTTGCCAGCGGCGCGGATTATGCAAAGAAGGTATACCTCCGGCGTAACCCCAAGGTTGCAGAAGCGATTAGTCAAGCTGAAAGCGAATTGGATATAGAAGAGTTACGTTCTTTTGAGGAAAAGATGTATGGTGACATTTGGAACAAGGAAAGTTATCTGAACTGGATGTATGAGAACTTGATGGCTATCAAATCGGTAATGAGCGATACGGCGAGCATTTATGTGCATTTAGATTGGCATATCGTACACTATGTAAAAATATTAATGGATGAGATATTTGGTGAAGATAATTTCATTAACGATATTACGTGGAAGCGCCAGACATCGAGTGGGTTTAAGGGTAAAAACGCAATGGGAAAGAACCACGACAACATTTTAGTATATGGATATAGTTCTGATTTTCTATATAACACCATCTATCTTCCATATACTGAAGAATATATTACTCAACGCTTTTCACACGTAGAAATTGTTGATGGGAAAGAACGTCGTTTTAAGGATGCCTTCTTAGGAACAGCAACAACAATTGATACAATCAACAGGTTAAAGGCAGAAAACAAAATCTATTATACAGAAAGCGGCGGTATGCGCTTAAAGATTTACTTGGATGAAGCACCAGGCATAGCTCTTGATGATATTTGGACAGACCTAAGTGCAGTAAACTCCCAAGCTGACGAACGTGTTAATTACGCCACCCAAAAGCCCGAAGCCCTTCTTGAACGCATCATCAAAGCCAGCAGCAATGAAGGAATGGTTGTTGCCGATTTCTTTGGCGGTAGCGGTGTAACCGCAGCCGTTGCTAACAGATTGGGGCGTAAATTTATCCATACCGACATCAACATCAATAGCATTCAAACCACCCGCGACCGATTGTTGGCAGCCAAAGCTGAATTTGATGTAATAGAAATAAAAGACGGCGTTTCACTTTATCGTAATCCGGTACAGACCATGGAACGACTGAAAACCCTTATACCCGGTTTGAGAAACGAAGATGCGTTGGACAAGTTTTGGGAAGGCAGCATCATCGACACCAAATACGGAATGACTCCTGTCTATCTTCCCAACCTGATGGACAGCAGTACCCGTATACTAGATAAGCCTCTTATGAATCGTATTATCCGTGAAGCCATGCCGGACTTGCCCGACAACACAAAGCGCATCATCGTTTATTATATTGACATTGACAACTGCGAAGAGATAGAACAATTTATCAAAGAACAAGGAAATCCTTTAATAGAAATAGAACTTCGCGACTTGAAGCAAGTGCTTGACAACGTAATAGCCGAAGACCATGCCGAGTGGGAGTTGTCTGAAGAAAGCAGTGATTTGTTTGGTGGCTGGAAAGTAGAAATCAAACAATTCCAAAGCGACCGTGTACATCGAAAGATTGATGAAATAAACCAGAAGAACCAATTGCAAGTATTGCAACAAAAGACAAAAGGGAAAGATAAAGCATACGTACCTATCCTTATCAGCGACGAAGGATTAGAAACCGTAGAATGGGTCAGCTTGGATTGCACAACCGTAGAAAAAGCCGCTCCTTGGCATAGCGAAAGTGAAATCAAAATAGACAAACAAGGATATGTCATTAAAAACGGAGTGAAAACCACTGAATACTGGGATGCTTGTATTCAGTGCAAAAGCAAACCCTTACGCATGAAAATACGCAATATTTGTGGTGATGAAACAGTTTTTATACTATGATGACTCCCCCCCTTAACGCAAAAAGGCCATCCCGTTTCCAAGATGGCCTTCTTTTATATAGAAAGAAACTTTATGTTCCGATTATAACTTGTCGTTAGAACCAAGAACGTTGATGATCTTGTGTTTGTAAAGTTTCTCCATGTTATCACGAGCCGGGCCCAGATATTTACGAGGATCGAATTCAGCCGGTTTCTCAGCGAAAGTCTTGCGGATAGCGGCAGTCATCGCCAAACGAGAGTCTGAGTCGATATTGATCTTACATACAGAAGATTTAGCAGCCTTACGCAACCACTCTTCAGGAATACCGATAGCAGCCTTCAAAGCGCCACCGAATTTGTTGATAGTCTCAACCTCTTCCTGAGGAACAGAAGAAGAACCGTGAAGAACGATAGGGAATCCCGGAAGTTTCTCCATAACAGCGTCCAAAACATCGAATGCCAATGGAGGAGGAACCATCTTACCTGTAACAGGGTCGATCGTACATTGCTCCGGAGTGAACTTATAAGCACCGTGAGAAGTACCGATTGAGATAGCCAAAGAATCGCAGCCCGTACGAGTAGCGAAGTCGATAACTTCCTCAGGATTGGTATAAGTGTGGTGGTCTGAAGAAACCTCATCCTCAACACCTGCCAATACACCAAGCTCGCCTTCTACAGTTACATCGAATTGATGAGCGTACTCAACAACTTTCTTAGTCAAAGCGATGTTCTCTTCATAAGGAAGGTGAGAACCGTCGATCATTACAGATGAGAAGCCAGAGTCGATACAGCTCTTGCAAGTCTCAAACGTATCACCATGGTCTAAGTGAAGAACGATCTGAGGATTCGGGCAACCTAATTCCTTAGCATATTCAACAGCACCCTGTGCCATGTAACGAAGCAAAGTAGCGTTTGCGTACTGGCGAGCGCCCTTTGAAACTTGCAAAATAACCGGAGATTTTGTCTCTACAGCAGCCTTGATGATAGCCTGCATCTGTTCCATGTTATTGAAGTTGAAAGCAGGAATAGCATATCCGCCCTTGATAGCCTTAGCGAACATTTCTTTTGTGTTCACCAAGCCCAAATCTTTGTAATTTACCATAGTTGTTATTATGTTATTACGTTAATGATTAAAAACTTGCACAAAGATAATCAAGATTCACGACAAATGATGCTTCAAAGCATATAAAATAACACAAAATCAACGCTCTTGAAAAAAATAATACGATTTTCTTTGTTTGTTTGTGGCAAACCCTTACCTTTGCAAGCCAAAATACCGGTTACCAAATATATACAGAGTATAAATTAAAATAGATAATAAAGCAATGAAAAAAGGTATTCATCCTGAAAATTATCGTCCTGTAGTATTTAAGGACATGTCAAACGATGATGTATTCATCACTCGTTCTACTATTAACGCTAAAGAGACGATCGAGATCGACGGCGTAACTTATCCGTTGGTAAAGGTCGAGATCTCTAACACTTCTCACCCGTTCTACACTGGTAAGTCTAAGTTGGTCGATACAGCCGGACGTGTTGATAAGTTCATGAGCCGTTATGGTAACCGTAACAAGAAATAAGATTTCTTTCTTTAAGAAATAAAAAAAGGTCACGATTTGTATCGTGGCCTTTTTTTGTATCTTCGCGGGAGTTAACATAATGAAATATCATGGCAAAAACGAAAGAACAATTACTAAACATCTTGGATCAGTTCCAGTTGGACGAGAAAGTAGTTTCCGCTGAACCATTCGGAAACGGACACATTAATGATACATTGAAAGTGACCAACGAGAAAGGGGAGATCAAATACGTGCTACAGCGTATCAACCATTTAATCTTCACCAATGTGGATATGCTGCAAAATAACATCCATGTGGTTACCACTCATATCCGCAAGAAGCTGGAGGAAAAAGGTGAAACGGATATCGACCGTAAGGTATTAACCTTCTTGCCGACTAAAGACGGGAAAAAATATTATTTCGATGGAGATAGTTATTGGCGGGTATGCCTATTCATCCCTCGCAGCAAAAGCTATGAGGAAGTAACTCCTGAGCTTTCTTATGAGGCTGGCAAAGCGTTCGGTGATTTCCAGACCATGTTGTCCGATATACCCGAGGGTACGCTGGGCGAGACCATCCCGGATTTCCATAATATGGAGTTCCGCTTGCGACAATTCCATGAGGCTGTAGCCGCTAATCCGGCAGGCCGGTTGGAAGAGGTGAAAGATTTGGTAGAGGAGATCGAGAAACGTGCCGAAGCGATGTGCATCCAAGAACGCCTGTACCGTGAGGGCCAATTGAAGAAACGCACGAACCATTGCGATACAAAAGTTAACAATATGATGTTTGACGCTGATAACGACAAGGTGCTTTGCGTGATCGACTTGGACACCGTGATGCCGGGTTTCGTCCTTTCCGATATCGGCGACTTTATCCGTACCGGAGCCAATACGGGTGCCGAGGACGATGAGAATCTGGATAACGTAAACGTTAACATGGAGATATTCAAAGCCTATACCCGTGGATACATGGAAAAGGCCAAGGCGTTCTTAACTCCTACCGAGATCAAATTGCTACCTTACGGTGGACGCTTATTGACTTATATGCAGACCGTTCGTTTCTTAACCGATTATATCAACGGCGATACCTATTACAAGATCCATAGCCCGAAACATAACTTAATCCGCACAAAAGCTCAATTCAAGCTACTTCAAAGTCTGGAAGCCCATGCGGAAGAGATGGATCAGTTCATGAATCAATGGTTATAATATAAAGTAACTAAGGAATATAAAAACGGGCGGGGTGACTCATTGATTCATCCCGCCCATTCTTTTTATTTCGTCCAATAATCCAACACCGTAACCGCCGATGCCTTCCCTCCTAACACCTTGCCAAATGCTTTATGCGCCGGATGTACCAAATAGGCGTCCCGATCCGCATCCGAATGAAAAGTCAAGAAAAAGCAATGAGTCAAGCCCTGTTGCAATCCCTCCGGACTACAATCCGTTCCCCACTCATATCCTTTGATCAAGTCGATTTGAGAAGGCAACTTACAAAAGGCATCCTCAACCTCTTTCACCTGCGCCTCAGACACATCCGGCTTAAAACCGAACATAACAACATGGCGAAGAACTTTCTCCGGCTTTTGATCACTCGAATAGCTTACCATTAATACAGAAAATACGATAATCGCAAGGATAAATAATACAGATACTACTTTCTTCATGATATTCAAGATTAGATTTCTATTGCTTTGTTATACGGCCCAAAGATAGTATAAAATCCAGTACAGCTTGCCCAAAACCTCCGTATCCTTTAGTCCTTTCCATCCCTATCTTTAGACTTTTCCTCTAGAGACATCCATCATCTATCAACTGTTGGACGATCATGCAACGGCTGGTAGAAGATCGTGCAACAGTTGGTAGATGATCATGCAACGGCTGTTGCATGATGAATACAAGCAGACAAAAAGGCTAACACCTGTAAGGATACAGCCTTAGCCTACAAGGGAAAAACCTCAAACCATAAAGGGATTATTTCAACTAAACCAAATCTTAAACCTTGTCAATCCATCCGCGTAAGAGCGGAGAGAGAATCGGCAATCATGTTTTAACAGTACCTCACGGATAAAGATCAAGCCGATACCTTGTCCGTTCGGTTTCGTAGAGAAGAACGGACTGAATAGTTTAGTTTCCGTTTCCTTGTCGATGCCCTTGCCCGTATCGGCTATCTCCAAGCAGGTGGGACGCACAGTCGTCCGGATATAAATCTTTCCATCCCGCTCGATGGATTCGGCGGCATTCTTGATAATATTGACCAAGACTTGCTCGAATAATGAATTATCCAAATTCACGACTGGAGATTCCTCGCTCAGATCCATAACAATCTCGATATTCCGGTTCTGGCAAACCGTCTCCATAAAGCGTTTACAAGCGGACACCACTTGGTTCAATTCTTGCGGACGACTTTGGGGTTCGGGTATACGCACCACATCTGCGAAATTGGTGATGAAATGGCTCATGCTATAGCAGCGTTCTATGGAGACCCGCAAAACCTCGCAGACATCCTCCATATCTTCCATCCCGCTGAAAGTAGACTCCAACGTATCCAAGGTAGAGGTGATACCCGCGGTCGTATTATTCACCTCATGAGAGATCATACGTATCACTTTCTCATACGCTTTCTTCTCGGCCTTGAACACCTCTTGGGTCAACGTCTCTATCAAATAAAACTGGTGGTGAAAGCCCCGGTCCACGAATGAAGAATGCGTACATTTATAAATATTAGCGTCGTTC
Organism: Parabacteroides sp. merdae-related_45_40; assembly: GCF_001915675.1. Lineage (NCBI taxonomy): Bacteria > Pseudomonadati > Bacteroidota > Bacteroidia > Bacteroidales > Tannerellaceae > Parabacteroides > Parabacteroides sp. merdae-related_45_40. The sequence goes on from NZ_MNQY01000041.1 coordinate 9,452, forward strand.
AACCGGACGGTTTGCGCTTGATACATCGGAACCCGTACCAATTCTTCCGCCAAGGGAGAATCTAGTTGAAGAAAACGTTTTCCCACCATATCCTCCGAGCTTTGCGCGCCAAACAATTTACATGCGGCCGGGTTCATGGATAGAATCTCCTCATCCAAGTTCAAGATGATCACTCCCATCGGAGAGGCGTTGACCAGCAAGTCCAAGAAATGGTTTTGCTCCCGGAGGTGCAAACGCTCATTCTTCAACTGCTCCATCATCTTATTAAACACATCGACCACCCGGTCTGCCTCCGTTTGCCCGACCTTTCCCAAGCGGGAACTAAAGTCTTGCTCTTTCAACAACTCCATACCGTTACCGATGATATGCAAGGGCTTTATGATACGGCGATAAAAGACAAATAAATAGATGATCGTAAGCAAGACCAAGGCTTCTACCGCAAAAAACATCCGGATAGAAGACGTATAAAAGACATAATAAGTCACCACCGCCAATATAGTCAACAGCAGCGTCGTCAATATCCAGAATAGTCCTTTCAGCCTCATCCTTGCCTCTTCTTATTTATCGACCGGGATTCCGTATTTCTCTAATCTCCGGTACAAGGCGGCACGACTGATTCCCAGCGCCGTAGCGACATGCGATAAATTACCTCCATGCGCTTCCAAGGAGCGTAAGATGGTTTGCTTCTCCAACTCATCCAAGGTCAAGCCCTCCAAAGAAGACGGAATCGTTGATTTAGAGCCGGATGTATTCATGCAATGAACCTCGAAATCAGCGGCATCCAAAAGCGTCTTACCCGACACAAGGATCGTCCGCTCCACCAAGTTCTTCAACTCACGGATATTACCGAGAAAAGGAAGACGGCTTAAATAGGTCTGGGCATCCGATGAGAACTCCACCCTCGGTAACCCATTGACCTCCGATTGCTTATCTGCGAAATATCGGGCCAGCAATGGGATATCCTCCCTTCGCTCACGCAAGGCGGGTAAATGCACCGTGATCAAATTGATCCGGTAAAAAAGATCCTCACGGAACGTACGGTCCGCCACCATCGATCGTAAATCCCGGTTCGTAGCGCTTACGACCCGTATATCCACCTTCCGGGGGCGGCTATCCCCCAAGACCTCAAAGGTCTGGTCTTGCAATACCCGAAGTAGCTTTACTTGGCAAGACAGTTCCAAATCGCCGATCTCATCCAAGAAGATCGTACCTTTGTTCGCCATCTCGAAACGTCCTACCCGATCCATGTACGCATCCGTAAAAGCCCCCTTCTTATGTCCGAACATCTCGCTTTCAAAAAGACTTTGGGATAGTCCGCCTAAGTTTACCTTCACGAAAGCCTCTTTCGACCGGGGACTATTCGCATGGATCGCTTCCGCTATCAGCTCTTTACCCGTACCGCTCTCGCCGGTAATCAAAACAGAGGCATTTGTCGGGGCGATACGCGAGACCGTCCCCAATATATCCATCAAAGCGGCACTTTGCCCCACGATCTTATCAAAATGAAATTTATGGTCGGCATCCGAACGGTTCAAGGGAGCGTTTGTCTCTTTCTTCTGCTCGCTCAATTCCAAGGCAGTCCGGATCGATTTTAATAATACCAAGTTATTCCAAGGCTTCGTGATAAAATCGAAGGCTCCGGCTTGCATTCCCTGCACGGCCAAAGAGATCGATCCCCAAGCGGTCATCAAGATCACAGGTACATCGGGACGAAAGATCTTCACCTGTCTCAATAATTGAATCCCCTCCTCGCCCGTGGTAGTCAGCGTGAAGTTCATATCCATCAAGATCAGCTCCGGCGCCGTGGCACGGACCACCTCCAAGGCCTCCTTCGGCCCCGGAACCGCCTCCGGCCGGAAACCCGCACGTTTTAGCAGGAATGTAAGCGAGGAACGAACAGCCGCGTCATCATCTATTATCAGTATCATATAATCAATTTATCGTTTCACGATTTCCTCGAAATCGGCATCTAATGTACGATTATTCAAGAAATCATACAATGTTATACTACGGATGTTATAAAAATAGCGCCAATAATAATACAGTTCTTGGATATGCTTTTGCTTCGCGTCATCCTTCGAGCTCTGGGCGTCATTCAGGTCTAGGATATCGATCTTTCCGATCATGAAAGTCTCGATCGAGGTCTTGTAGCGCTTTTCCGCCAACGTGTCCACCTCGGCGGCTATCTCCAATTGAGCGGCCTGATTGTTGAAATTCTCCACCAAGAGGAAGATATCTTGATTAAAATCCATTTGCTCCTGACGAATCTTGGAAAGTACGACATCCCGATTCGATTCGGCTACTTTTACCTTTCCCTTCCGTTTTCCCCAGTCCAAGATAGGAATCGAAAGCCCGACCTCTACGATCTGGTTATCTTTCAATGGATTGTAAGCTCCTCGCATGGACATATCCTTACCGGTATAACCCACGGAGGCAAACAGGTTAATACTTCGACGGTTTCCCTTGGCGGTCGCCACATCATAATCCGCTTCCAACTGGCGGCGCATGATATTCTTTGAGAACGAGTTATTTTCTTGAGCCTTCTCCAATACCGCCTGATAATCCATACGGACCCCTTCTATCGCCTCGGGAAGAACAGGCTCGATCACGTCTTGCTCGCTCATCCCTAAAAAGGAACGGAGCTTGAACATCATCGCGTTATAATTGGATTGAGCCTCGGTTAGCTTACCTTTCGCTTGCAAGGCCGACTGTTTCAAACGCATCAACTCGCTCTCCGAGATATGCCCGATCTTACGCTTCGCTACCGCTATGTCATAGAGTTTATTGGCGTTCAGCAAGTTCTGATTACAGATATCCAGATTATCTTCCGCCAACAGTAAGTTGAAGTAATTCGTGATGGTAGCGATCGTTACATTCTCCACGTTCTCCATATAAGCGGCCTTAGCCTCTTGGTAACGAACAGGCTCGATACGACGTTTCCATTTTTGGTCATTCACGCCGAAGATCGGTTGCGTCAATGTCAAACTAACAGGTACGCTCATAAACTCGTTGTAAGCGCCACTACCTAGCTGACGGGTAAAATCCAAAGAGGTATTCAAGGCGATCTTACCTCCGGTCAAGGCTATGTTCTGGGCGATAGAGATCTCTCCATTTAAGCCTAAGGCATTGTTTTGCACATAGGTATAAGAACCATCCGATTGCTGGTACTTCGAGTATTGCTTGCTATATGAAGGCAGAGTCCCCGTAAATATCACTTCCGGCAACTGATCCGCCCGATGCGTACGGAATTCCCAATAGGCCGTTCGCAACTCATTGAGCGCCACGGCAGCGTCTACGGATTGAAGCTGTGCGATCTGGATCGCTTGCCGCAGGGTTATTCGAACTTTATTCGTATTGTCTTGGGCACATACTCCCGAAATCCCCGCCCACAGACAACACATCGCTATATAGATCCTTCTCATCTTAGTATAAGTTTTTTTATCCTGCCTAAGGCAAAAGGCATGCCAAAAACATATACTATTGATAATCCGACAAATAGGAATATTTAAAGTGTTCGATAATGAACAGTGTGTTCGTTTTTGGATACTTATCTTTGAATGAGTTGATTATTGACGATCGATTTATATACCTCTTCCCGTAAAGGACGCGACACCGGAATTTTATGCTCCCCAATGATTAATAGATTTCCTTCTATCGCTTGTACATAAGAAAGATTCACGATGAAAGAGCGGTGCACTTGCATAAAAATTTGTGCCGGCAACGTTTCCAATATACTCTTCAACCGGAGATGAACGATCTCTTTGGAAGTGAGGGTATGGATAACAATATAGTTCTCCATGCCCTCTATAAATTGAATCTCCTTTAAATAAAGCCTTTTAAGTTGCTTCTCCGTCTTGACAAAGATATAAACAGGCTCCTCGCTTTTCGATGTAGATTCCATCAACGCATGTGCTTTATTGACCGATTTCAGGAAACGGGAAAAAGAGATTGGTTTCAATAAATAGTCCACCACGTCAAACTCATATCCTCTCAACGCATACCGCTCGTATGCCGAGGTGATAATTACCTTAGGAGCGTTCTGAGCACTCTCCAAAAAGTCCAGTCCAGACATATCCGGCATCTCTATATCCAGAAAAAGCAAATCCGCTTGAACCGAATTCAGCATATTATTGAGTTGTATAGCGTCCTCACATTCTCCGACGATGGTCAGAAAATCAATTTTACCGATGTGTCGCCGAAGTCCTTTTCTGGCGATTGGCTCATCATCCGTTATGATACACTTTATTTCCATATTATTCTGATAAATCAATACATAACTCAACCCTAAAACGGGTATTGTCTTTTTTTATACGTAGCTCATGTTTATCCGGGTACAATAGCTCCAATCGTTTTCTCAGATTGTCGATCCCAATGCCTTTCCCCTTTCTTTGTTCCAAGGAGTCCGGATTGAAAGTATTGCTTACTCCAAAGCAGACCTTTGACCTCTCTTTCCGCATAGATACTTGTATCCAATACGCTTCGCCCACATATTTAAACGCATTCTCCAATAATGGAAGGAAAAGCAACGGATGTATTTTTTGTCCGGTCAATTCCGGGTCAAAGGACTCCTCGAACTGTAAGCGTTTCGTCATACGAAGTCGCTGGAATTGAATATATGTTCGCAAATAATCAATCTCCTCTTCGATCGTCACTTTCGTATTTATATCATATAATTGATAACGGAGTAAGTCCGAAAGTAACTCTACAGCCTCAATCGCTTCCTCATTTTCCTCATCAATCAAGAAATAGATCGTATTCAAGGCATTAAACAGGAAATGGGGATGGTATTGCATCTTCAGCAGCTTCAATTGCGTTTCCAATTGATCTACTTTCATTTTCTCCAATTGGACGATTTTCTCCGAATAGCGTTTGGCTAATATATTATTACGGATCAAGAAATAGTATAGGAGAAAGATCGGCACAGCTACCGCATTGATCATTAACGCCTCTCCCCACCGATAGGTCGTTCCATTTATAGAATAGATCACGATATATAAGCCGATATTGAGCACGACTAAATTAAACAAGACCACCCATAGATATTCCCGGAACACCGGGCGGGACCTCCGCTCTTTATTCCTATCTAAAAAAGTATTAGCCAAGTAATTAAAAAACAAATAAGATAAGCTAACGCCGATCAATATAATAGTAAGGGCCTTGATACGCCCGATCCACGCATCCACTCCCAGTTCCCACATGCGAACACCATAAGCGACATCCGTAACAATCCACAGGCAACAGATCGCCAATATCGCCATTAGCAACGGACTTAGAAAGTTATATTTTATCTTCATATCTGATTTCAAGCCATAAATTTATTCTTTTACTTTGATCTATGCTCGTATCACGGGCACTTTTTTAATCAACGAAGTTATCGTTCCAGATAAAAACCAACAAGTAATCTTGACGAATTGCGGAATATGAAAGGTGAATATCCTGTTTGTTCGTCAGGATATGCGATAAAGGCAAAAAATACCTATATTTGCCCTCCTCAATAAGAGATGCTATAAAAATGAAGAATGACGGTTTCACATTTCGAAAGAGAGCCAGAAGCTTTAAATTCGCTTTCAACGGAATCAAGCTATTGATCACGAAGGAGCATAACGCTTGGATCCATTGTTTCGCGGCAGTTTGTGTACTTATAGCCGGGGTGGTATTCGGACTTTCCCGCATGGAATGGATCGCAGTAACGATCGTGATCGGAGCGGTATTAGCTGCCGAGGCGGTCAATTCATCCATCGAGGCCCTAGCAGATTTGGTCTCCCCTGAGTATAATGAGGCTATCAAGCGAACGAAAGACTTGGCGGCGGGAGCTGTATTATTGATGGCGATAGCGGCAGCGATCGTCGGGTTTATCATTTTTATACCTAAAATAGCAACTATATTTTAAATCTATGAGACATATCCTTTTCGCAATTACAATGCTCATGCTGTGCCTGTCCGTTAACGGACAAGAATTGAAGGTGACCGGTAGCCGGAAAGCCATACGGACCTCGGGAGACGTATTGGTGTTTATCACTCCGGTGGCGAGTTTGGCGACAGTATTGGCAACCCAAGATTGGCAAGGGCTGAAACAAGGCGTATTCACCGGGGTTACGACATTGGGCGTAACCTATGCGCTGAAATACCTAGTGAAGAAAGAGCGGCCCGACTTCAGCGATAATCATTCGTTCCCATCCATGCATACCTCCGTATCCTTCGCGGGAGCCGCTTTTATCCAAAGGCGTTATGGATGGAAATGGGGTATTCCGGCTTATGCGGTATCTACCTACGTGGGTTGGAGCCGGGTCTATGGGAAGAAGCATGATTGGTGGGACGTGGCGGCGGGAGCCGTTATCGGCGCCGGTAGCGCCTATATCTTTACCCGCCCGTTCGCAAAGAAACATAACCTGTCTATCAGCCCGGTAGCGGGAGACGGGCATTATGGGGTATATGCGTCAATGACGTTTTAACTCGCGAATTTTTGCCAAGCACGAAAACAGCCCGGCCATGTATCACTACAAGACCGGGCTTTCAATTGTGTGTATGTGTGAAATATGTAAGTTAACTCTTATTCATAATGCAACGCCTCCGCTGGCTCCAAGCGAGCTGTCGAGCGGGCGGGATACCATACGCCACAGATGATCATGAGGACGATCAAGACAAACGTAATCCCTCCACAAATCGCGAAGCGCAGCCACGTGAACGGAAGCTGATAGGTATCTATCAAATCCATATGGGCGATGTTGAAGCTGATGACTAAGGACGGGATAAACGCCAAGACCAGCAATAGGACACCCTCTCCCACCATGATCGAGTTCAACTGACGGCGGGTAGAGCCTAAGGCCATCCTAAGCCCCATCTCGCCTTTGCGATATTCCGTACGGAACCAGAAGGTACCGATGATGCCGAGGAATATATTCGCCAATAGGAAGCAGGCTACCGCCACACGGGTTTTCACCTCGTTCTCTACGCCGATCGAACGGATATAACCGTCGCGAATATATGACAAGGGCTGTACGTCTAGCAGATAGAGGTTGCCTAGCCGAAGCTGTTCGGCCATATCCTTGCGGAAGCGTGCGGGGAAATCAGCATTATCGACATCCGGACGGACACGTACGCAGAGTCGCACGGCATCTATCATCCCCTCATAGTATCCTTCCTCCATCCGGCTTAGCCGCAGGGCCCTATAGACGTTGGGTTCCGCCTTGGTGTACTCATGACGGCGGATGGGGACGCTGATACCACGGATCGTCTCCTCGATCTCGTCGGTCACATTCCCCCGGTACGCCTTTTGCCCGAGTAGGGAAAGGCCGGGATTCATCGTCTCCACGTCGGCGGAGATTACGATGGAGTTGTTATCCTCGATGGCCCGTTTCAAGGAAGCCGTCTTGCCGTCCTTATCATAGATACGGAACACGTCGAAGAACTCCGGGGTGACGAAAGCATAGCGGCAGGGCACCTGCAACGTATCAATCCGCCAAACGAGGTTACGGCTTCCCATATAATAAGGCATCCCCCCATCCGTAAGGCAGGCCGATTCCACGCCGGGATAGGTGCGGATGCGATCCAACGCCGTCAGCAGATGAACACCATCCGGCCGCTCCCGCTTCTCCTTCGGGATATAATCCGGGCTTCTTTCCGAGAGGCTGCTGATCACGATGCTGTACGTATGCCGGATATCGAAGCCCAGAGGAGCCGTATACGTGCGCCCCATCACATACAGGTAGTCCACAAGGAACCAAAGGAAGACCGAGACCAGCAATAACTCAGCCCACAACCAAGCGTTTTGCTTGCGCTGGTTCCAGATCAATTGTAATAAATGTCGTATCATATCTTTCTATTATTTTAGTATAGCTATCATCCAACGCGGGAGATTAATGAACATTCTCGTTGAGAGCCGAGATGATACGCATCCTTGAGGCTCGCCAAGCCGGGATGCCGGCGCTCAGCAGGTTCAACGCAAGACAAGCAAGGAACGCATAAAGGAAGATCAATGGATTGAACATCATCTCCGCATTGACGAAGGTGCGACCGATACCCATCGATGCCGTGCCCGTATCCAGCAACCAATCGGACAAGAGCAGTACGGAGGCGTATGAGAAAAACAGACCTAACACACCTCCCAGCAAGGTCTGCAACAGATTCTCGTAGAGTACCTGCGTCAGTAATTCCGAGCGTGTCGCCCCGAACGCCTTCCTCACCCCGATCTCCGCCATACGTTTACGCATCTGGCTTTGCGTGATACCGCTCATGTTGATGGCAGGGATCAGCAAAAGGACAAGAACGATGATAACATATTTCATGACCAGTTCCCGTACATTCGGCTCAGAGAAAGCGTCCTCGCGAGCCAAATCGCCCAAATGGGTATCGGGTCCTCCTCCAATTTTCAGCAGGTGCGTGCTTTGTGATTCGTTAAGGCGAGCGATATTCGCCTCGGCCTCGGAGTGGATCGCATCAAAGTCGGCGGACGAACTTGCGAGGATATAACAACAGAAGCCCCCGACGAGACGGTCGGAACCATTATCATACAGGGAATTGTCGGTGGTATAAGGCAACCAGACATCGCCATAGGCAGACTCGGCTAGCAGGGAGACATCCCGCACGACGGCACGGATGGTATAGGGCACGTAGCTGATCTCGACGGTACGGCCTACAACCTCGGTCGTGCCATACAACCGGCGTGCCACGGACTCGCTTACCACAGCATCCATGATGCCACTTTGTACTTCTTCCTCGCCATAAGGCTTACCGGAGAGGAAGCGAAAGTTGAAGATATTCCAAAACGCCGCGTCCGTAAAGGTCACGTCGCACTTGAACTCCACCGTATGATCCGCCACTGCCGCCAAGCGTTGCACGCCATGATAGGCCATGCCGACCTTCTCGGCAGAGCGCAAGGGATAGAAACAATCTTTCACTACCCGGGAAGCGAGAAGGTAGCAATCGTTATAAGATTCGTTCTCTTTGTAGGAGGCACGGGTATCACTGACGTACATCATCTGGTCCCGATAGTCTTCCGGAGCGTAATTGGCGGTACGCATCTGCCATACGATCACGATCACCATGATCATGCAAATCGCCAAGGCCGTACCGAAGATAGAGACTCCGGAAAGGAGCTTGTTCTCTTTCAATAAGGCCCAGGCTTGTTTTAGATAGATCTTGTACATATTCATTTGATTTAATTATACGATTCAGTCGGTGGGAGACGGGGCATTATATGTTATCCGTCATACCGCAGCGCCTCGGCCGGCTCCATCTCGGCGGCCTTGCTGGCGGGGAGCCAGACGGCGAGCAGGATGACGACAGCCAGCAGTATCCATGTCAGGATATTCACCAGCAAGAAACGGAGCGGCAGGATCGCCGGCCAGTAATGCTCCGGCAAGGTCCCTTTGGGGATGTCCAAGAAGCCGACCATCACGAATTGAGCCTCTATCAACAAGGCGAGCGGGGTAGCCATGAGTAACAGGCATATGCCCTCACGAGCCATCTGGCTACGTATCTCTTCGCGGGGCGAACCGATCGCCATGCGCAACCCGATCTCTCCTCGGCGCATCCGCACCCGGTACCAGAACGTACCCATCACGCAAAGCAGGATATTCAGTCCCAAGAAGGCCATCAACGCCATACGGACCCGGTAATCGTAGGTAACGCCAAAGGAATAATCGGTATCGGCCTTGATCCGGTCATAGGAAGTCAGGCGTTTCAGGTAGAAGTTCCCCACCCGAAGCTCACGGTTCATCTTCTCCCGGAACGTATCGGCGAAACGAGGACCAGCCACGGCAGGATCGATCCGTATGAAATAATTCATCTCGGGGATCTCCTCCACCGAGGGACGGATCGCGAAGAATGCGGCACCTTGGGGTAGGCTATTGTCAAAACGCTTGATATCCTCTAATACGCCCTTTACGATATAAGTCGGGCCCTCCTCGTCGAAAGGGTCTTTCACCTCACGCCCAACGGCGGATGCCTCTCCAAATACCTTTCGCTCCACCATCCGGGTGGTTACTATAGCGCGGGGGTCTCCCCAATCAAAATCGGATGTAGATACCGGACGGCCGTCTTTGGCGTACGAATGGTTGAAGACCGACAGGAAATCCGTGGTAGGATCCATCTCATACCTCATGACCGCTTCCCGCTTGCTCGTATCGGCCGCGTTCGCCAAACCGATACCGTAATAACAGCCCGTATAAGGCATGGAGTAACAGCCCGAGGCCGCGCCCATCGCCTTCACCCCCGGATAATCGCGCAGGCGGTCTTTTATCCGCTCATAATTTTCCAGCATGGCGATCGAGTCACTCTCGGCGGCTCGATAGTCGGGGGAGGTTTCCGGCAAGAGGCCCATTTCTACCTGCCAGACATTCGCATAGTCACGTCCGGAGGGGAGACTACGGTTATAGATCTCCACGAAGAAGTAATCCACCATGTACCACGCCAGACAAAAGGCGAGCAGCAACTCCACGCACACCCACACGTTGCTACGCCAGCGGTTCATCAATTGTATCCAAGTCATTTTCCACATATCTTTCTTCCCTCCATTTAAGCGTTCAACGAATCAACGATAGGTCGCCTTGACGCACGCCAAGCGGGCCACAACGCCGACATCAGGTTTAACAGGAAACATACGCACAAAGCGATCAAGAAGACCCACGGGTTTAACAGCATCCCCATGGAAAGCGATACGTCCACGCCATCCGGGGCGGCCTCCGAAAACCCCTTGCCGATCTTGAAGACCCACGAACTGGCGAACGTCACCAGCAGGAAGGAGAACAGCAGTCCCACCAAGCCGCCCAGCAGCGTATACAGGAAGTTCTCTATCAAGACCTGTCCGATCAACGATCCCTTGGGCGCCCCGAAAGCACGCCGCACGCCCAGCTCGCCCAGACGCCGTTCCATGCGGGAATCGGCCATGCCCGAGAGGCTGACGGCGGGGACGAGCAGCAGGAGCAGGAAAATCACCCCATAACGGCTCAAGTCTCCCACGATATCCGGCTCCACGTTCGACCAATACCGGAAGATACTCTCCCAATGGCGATCCGGCTGCCCAAGAAGGGAGAACTCACGTTTGCCATCCACGTTCAACGATTGGTTGAAGCGGCGCACGTTATCCGCCACCGCCTCCCGCACCCGGCCGATGTCCGCCTTGTCCTTCACGAGCATATAGACCCTCAAGAGCCCCAGCCCGGGCATATGCGCCTCCGAGTATCGGACCCGCTCCTCGAAGTCGGGCGCTTGGGTGTACGGGTACCAGACCTGCGAGAAAACCCGATCCATCAGGAAAGATACGTCGTCCACCACGCCCACCACACGAAATGAGGTAAAGTCGAGGCTCAAGGTCTGCCCCACGGCGCTACCGTCTCCATAAAGCCGCTTGGCCAGCGAGCGGGCGATTACCGCCACGGGCATCCCCGACCGGAAATCGGCCTCGGTGAAAGGCTTGCCCTCCAAGAAACGGAAGGAGAAGACCTTCCAGAACCCATCGTTCACCCCCATCTTCACGACCGGCACCTGCACGGGACTGCCCACCGGCTGCACGAAAGCGGAAGTGGCATCATCATAACGTAACGCCAACGCCTCCAAACCGGGTACACCCACGAGGCACTCTTCCACGAATCGAGGTGAAACCGGACCACTGCTCATTCCCCCTTTCTCATCCTTCAGCGCGGCACTCTTCACGGTCAGCAACCGGTCCCGGTCCATCTCCGGATAAATAGAAGCCATTTTCACGTAAAACACGATGGACAGCACCATCACCAGCGAGATCGCCAACCCCGTCCCCACGATATAGACCGAGCTGAACAGCCGTTCTTGCCGGATCAAGGCCCATGCTTGTTTTAAGTAGATCTTGTACATATTCATTCGATTTAAATATTCTATCAGTCGGTGGGAGACGGGGCATGCCTCGTCTCTACAACCGGGTATTACCTGTTTTCTATTATCCGTCATACCGTAACGCGTCAGCCGGTTCCTGCCGGGCCGCCTTACGGGCCGGGTACCAGATAGCCAAGAAGACGACGAGCGCCAAGACACCCCCTGTCAGCAGGCTAATGGCCGTGAAGCGGATCACGCCGCAGGGCACGATATCGGCCACCGCCAGATTCAGGCAGATCAGCAAGCCCGGCACGGAAGCGATCGCCAGCAGCAACAAGCCCTCGCCGATCATCAGCCCCTCTATACCCTTGCGGGTGGAGCCCATCGCCATACGTAGCCCCAACTCCGAACGGCGACGGCTCACGTGAAACCAGAACGTACCGATCACCGCCAGAAACACGTTCACCAAGAAGAACAATCCCATGGCCGATACCAGCCGATGGGCGCTCGTCCGCTCCGAGTTCTCGAGGTAAAAGGCCCGTATCCCTTTGTAGTCCCTCACTTCCGATACCCAGTAATTACCCACCATCAAGGATCTACTCATTTCCTTCCGGAACTTGGCGGCGTAGTTGGAGGTAGAAACCTCCGGACGGATGCGGAACGTGATCTGTACCCGCGTGAGTCCCTTCTCGTCCAACTGGCCCTTGCCAGACATCCCCCGCAAGTCCAGTGGAGAGAAGACACTATGCTGATTCCGGGAATCGTACTCGGAGTTTCGCACCGGCTCCGTAACCGCTATCACGTGACAGGGCACGGTATCGTTGTAATTATAGATCTCGGCCCCGATCACGTCGGTATGGCCGTATAGCTTGCTCGCCAGATCGGCGGAGAGGATCATCTCCCTCCCCTCCCGAAGCCCCGACAGGGTCTGCCCCAGTCTCTCCGGGCTTTCTCCCGTAGCGGAGCGAATGCCGAACACCCGGAAATACCCCGGCGAGACGATCATTGCCCGCACCCGCTGGTTGATCGAGTCTTTCAAGACTCTGCTGCCGATGTTCGAGTCGGTATAAGGCAGCGAATAATACGAGAGCCCTACCACCTCCACGTCAGGATGCCGCTCGATACGCTCCACGATACGCTCGATGTTCCGCGCCGGCTCCTCGCTTCCCTCCTCGTAGGCGATGAACGAGGGACTGTCGGACGGCCGTATGGCGAGCGTCACGTTGTACACGCGATCCAGCTTGAAGCCCACCGGCATCCGCGTCAGCATCCCTTGCGCCACGAAGTAGTACATCATGAACCACAGGATCACGAATACGACCAGCAGTTCCACCAGTATCCAGCAGCTTCCTCCCAAACGGGACCTTATCAACTTTAATAGATGTATTACCATAGCCGTATCCTATTTATCGTTCAACGCATCCGTTATACTCACCCGCACGGTACGCCAAGCGGGTATCATCGAAGAGAGCAGGTTCAGCGCCACGCAGACAGCGAACGCGTAGGCGAACACCTCCATATTCAGCAGCATCCCCGGCGAGAGGAAGATATCATTACCCGCCCCGGAGCCCATGCGATACAAACCGGGGGAAAGAAGGATGCCCCGGAATACGAACACCAGCACGTACGAGAACAGCAGTCCCGCCATGCCCCCGGGCAACATCAGCAGCATATTCTCCCAGAAGACCTGCCCCATCAACGTCTTCCGCGACGCCCCGAAGGCCTTGCGTACGCCTAGCTCAGACACCCGGTCTTGCATCCTCGAGGCGTTCAGGCCCGAGAGGTTCAGCGCCGGGACTAGCAGGAAGAGGAAGAGGGCGACGCCCAAGACGATATACGTCTCCGGCCCGAACAACCGCGACAATAACTGGTCGCCGAACGAGCAGGGCGGCTCCACTCTCACCTGTCCCTCCCGCAAGCCGCTGTTGTAGCGTCTTACTCCCTTCTCCAACTCGGCGGAGAGGGCCGGAAGGTCCGAGGCGTCACGCAGCAGGCAGTTGGCGAGCAGCAGTCCCACCGAGCCTTCCCGCTCCTCCAAGGCGGTATCCATGATACTCGCCATCGAGGTGTAGGGTACCCACGCCTCGGCGTAAACGTCGGAAGCGACGGCGGATATATCCTCCACCACGCCGCTTACCGTATATTCTATATCGTTGATCAAGACGGTCTGACCGGCTACCTCGGTACGCCCGAGCAGGCGGCGTGCCAAGGAACGGTCGAGCACCACGCGGGGCATCCCGGAAAGGAACTCGGCACTGGCGAACGGCTTCCCGTCCAAGAAGCTGAAACGGTAGACTTGCCAGAACGCGTCGTCGCATCCCATCAATTGTACTTTCGGCGACTCGTCGCTACCCGGCGCTTGGATGAAGATGTCCCCCACCTCATAAGGCATGATGGCGGCGTTGGTGGTGACCGCCACTTTCTCGGGTGTCTCGAGGCCGTAGAGGACCTCCTTCACGAACCGGGGCCCGCAACCGCTGTTCAACGAGCCTTTGCCCCCGTTGAACTCATACGATACGTTCGATACGTAGCCCATCCGGTCCCTGCTCACCTCCGGGGCGATATTCGCCGTCCGGATATGGTAGACCACCGCTATGGCCATCACCATCGAGATCGCCAAGCCCGTACCGATGATATAAACGGCGGTGAAGAAGCGATTCTGCCCCATCAAGGCCCAAGCTTGTTTAAGGTATACCTTGTACATCGTTCATTATTTGTTAGTTCGTCTTATGGGTATCTGCCGCCTGCTTTCCGTAATTATTATACGCTTGGCATGTATTTCCAAATACTATTCATGTTATCTTTCTTATCTTTGCCACTCAATCATTCATTAAACCACGAGATCATGGATAAAGAAATACCTAAGTCGGAGCTGCCCAAGCCGTTTCGCAAGCTGAGCATCCGCATCAGCAAGAGCCACCTGCCCGGTAACGCGAGCTATAAGGGGAACGTCGTATGGCAACGTACGCTCAGCATCGATGACATCGCCGCCCGTGTCGTAGACAAACGGAGCGAGTATCGCAAGGAGACGCTCATCACCACCTTCAACCTCCTCAAGCGGGAGATCTACGACGCCATCGAGGAGGGCTACAACGTGGACTTCGGCTTCGGGCGGACGGAACTGACCGTGAACGGGCCTTTCGAGACCCTGTACGAGAAGTTCGACCCCGACCGCCATACGCTCGCCCCACGCCTGCGCCCCGCGCCGCAACTGAAGCAGCGGGTGGGCAACCTCCGGGCCGTGAACGAGACCTACCAGCTAGCCTACAACTCAATGCCCCGCCCCACCTACGTCAGCCTCCGCATCCAGCCCCGTACGTCCGACAGCGACGAGCCTTACAACCAACTCCCCGCGGGCGAGCATCCCTTTATCTCCATCTATGGCGATAGGCTGAAGCTGGCGGGCGACTCTCCCGAGGTAGGCCTTACGCTACGCTCCGTCGAGACCGGCGATGAGCATTTCTACCCCGCCGCCGATATGCTCGTCAACAGCGGGCAGCGGCTCTGCTTCGTCCCCGGCTTCGCTTTCGGGGCAGGCGAGTGGGAAGCCATCGTCTGCACCCAGTTCACCCCGACTTATCACCTTTATAAAGAGCCTCGGTATGGTACGCTTACCTTCACCGTGATGTGAGGTATCGAGACACCACGGGTGATACCTTGCCTCATACGTTTGAGGTATCGTACCTCATAGCTTTGAGGTGTCATACCTCATAGGTTTGACGTATCGTACCTCAAACGTATGAGGCAAGGTGTCACCCGTGGTGCCTCACACATGGAGATCCCCCCTATGCGACACCCTCACTGCACCTGCCTTCCGTCGAAGAAGCGCACGGTGCGGCTGGTTTGCTTGGCTTGCGCCTCGTTGTGGGTTACCATTACGATGGTGCGGCCGTCCTCCTTGTTGAGTTGGTGGAGCAGGTCCATGACCTCGATACCCATCTTGGAGTCCAAGTTACCGGTCGGCTCATCGGCGAGGATGATGTCGGGGTTACCTACGATCGCACGGGCGATGGCCACACGCTGGCATTGACCGCCGGAAAGCTGCGTCGGAAAATGGCGCATACGGTGGCTCAGGCCGACCTTCTCTAGCACGGCCTCGGCCAGCTTGCAGCGCTCCGAGGAAGAGACCTTGCGATAGAGCAAGGGAAGCTCCACGTTGTCCAGCACGTTCAGGGAATTGATCAAGTGGAAGCTCTGGAAGACGAAACCCAACTGCTTGTTACGGAAAGCGGCCAACTCCTTGTCGCTCATGCCTACCGTGTTCACGCCGTTGATCTCGACCGTGCCGGAGGTAGGCAAGTCCAGCAGGCCCATGATATTCAACAAGGTGGATTTCCCGCATCCGGAGGGTCCCATGATGCTGAGAAACTCGCCTTGCTGTACCTCTAGGTTCACGTTTTCCAACGCGACTGTCTCTATCTCTTTCGTACGGTAAATCTTCTGTAAATTCGTTAGTTTGATCATGACTGTAATATTTTAATTGTTATTGTTTGACTCTTGTTATCATTCAACTCTTACTATCGTTAAGCACTTGCTATCGCTAGACGTTAACACCTAAAAGCAAATTACGTGCCAGAAACGTATCTCATTGATTCCATGACATCTCCATAAAAAAGTACTGTCCGTTATCGAACAGTCGATTCATTTCCGAACAGTCGGTTCGTTTCCGGACACGGATGCCCGTGCCATCCGTGCCGTCCGTGTCCGATCATTCCTGCCGCAAGGCGTCCGCCGGATGCATCCGCATGGCCCGGTAAGACGGGAAACTGATTCCTACGACAATCATCGCGGCCATCACCGCATACGAGAACACGAAGCCGAACAACAGGCGTGAGGCCATGTCGGGCGGTATCTCCGAGCCTTGCGTCACCTCCATATACAGCAGGTTGGCGAAGATGGCGGCAGAGGGGATGAAAGCGATGGTGAGTAGCGCCAAGCCCTCCTTCACCAATTGCCAGAATATGCCCTTGCGGGTGGCTCCCATCGCCATGCGGAGGCCGATCTCGGCGCTCCTTTGTTGCGTGCGGTACCAGAAGGTTCCCACCACGCCGAGCAGGACATTCAGCAGGAAGAAGGCGATGCCCGCCACGTAAAGGCGGACTTGATCCAACCAACGCTCAAGGAACTGGTCCCGGTAATGGGACATCGGGAAAACATCCTTCAAATAGATATTACCCACGCGCAATTGCTGCTCCATCTCCTTCCGGAAATCGGCGGCGAAAGCGGCGCCGTCCGCGCCGGGCTTCACCCGGATGAAGGTGTTCAAGCCCTCTCCGACCCAATCGCCCTCCTCGGCCACCTTGTTCTCGTCCACCAGCTTATAGTAAGCGTAATCATAGCCGGTGAACTCGCAGTAACGTTGTTTCTCGCAGACACCACCGATACGGTAGGCCACGCTATCACGAGAGCCTTGGTCGGTGATATAGATCTCTTGGCGCACGGCCGCCGCAGGATCGCCGAAGAAGCTGTCGGCGACCGTACCCGTCACCACCACTTGGTTGTCACGCAGGGCGTCCACCAACTCCGAGGGGGAACCGCCTTCTGCCGTCTTCACGCCGAACACCTCGAAATAGGTGGGCGAGACGAAGCGCACGAAGCCATTACGGATCAACGAGTCCTTCCGGAACGTGGCGTATTGATTCGATCCCCGGTAATGGAAATGCACGCCGGTGGTGAAACAGATTGATTCCACGGAGGGGTTCCGGCGGATGCGGTCCATCAAGGTCAGGTAATCCCCGCCTCCCCGCTCGCTATGCACGGAGGTCGTGTCATAATCGGGGCTTTCCTCCGGGATCACGCCGAAACTCACATGATACGTATGCTCGATGTTAAAGCCCAAAGGCTGCGAGTAGAGTCTGTACATCACGAACAAGGCGTCCGCCGCGTACCAAAGGAAGATAGAGACCACGAGCATTTCCAACCAGATAAACAAGTTCCCCTTGCGCTCGTTCCAGAGTTGTTTTAGAATCATCTTATACATAGCGTCAACCATTTATAGAGTCCGTAATATTCAATCTTGACATTCGCCAAGCCGGGAGGCCGGCGGAAAACAGGTTCAGCACGAGGCAGAACAGGAAGGCGGCGATAAAGACCGCCCCGTTAAACATCCCGGTGGAAAGCCCCGTCTTCCCCAGCGAGGTGACCAGCAACCAGTCCCTCAGCAACAACATGGCGCCGTACGACATCGCCAATCCCAGCAGTCCGCCGAGCAGGGTCAAGACCATGTTCTCGGACAGCACTTGCCAGAGGATGGTGCCTTGCGTAGCCCCGAAAGCCCGACGTACGCCAAGCTCGGCCATCCGGCGGCGCATCCTCGACAGGGTGATGCCCGATAGGTTCAAGGCCGGAACCAGCAGGAGGATGAAAAGGATGATGCCGTAACGGACGTAGAGGTAGAAGAGGTTCGCCCCGAACTCGCTACCGCCGCCGATCCATTCCTCGATCTGGGTGGAGGGCTGGTGAAGGATATCGGCCTTGACATCCCGGGTCTTGGCGTTGAACTCCTCGACCTTCCGCAACGCCTCGGTCCTCAACTCCTCCCTCGTGACACCCGGTTTCAGCAGGACGCAACAGCTATACGAGCCGTTGATACCCTCTTGGTATCCCCCGTCGTCCCGCACCGTGTAAGGGATCCAGACCTCCGCCCACGCTTTCGAGGCGAACCGGGATACATCCTTCACGACCCCGCAGATATTGTAGACGATGAAATCGAGCTTCATCTCCCGCCCCACGACTTGGTCCGTGCCGAAAAGGGCCAAGGCCACGCTCTCGCTGATCACGGCGTCGCGGATACCGCTCGTGAAAGCCGCCGGGCTGAAGGGGCCTCCTTGCAGGAAATCGAACTGGAAGATCTTCCAGAAGGCGGTATCCGTATAAGAGATGTAACTCGTCCGGTTCTTAAGCCCGTCCATGGACGAGGCGGTCAACGGCCTGTAGCGATCCATATTGATGGCGGTAACAGCCTCCGCCCCTTTCAGCGGATAGCAGCATTCCTTCACCAAGGGCAGTCCCAGCGACGAGTAGGAGATGCGCCGGTTATCATCCTTGCCATTGCTCATGACGGTCGTTATGTAGCAGGTGCGGCCACGGTTTACCTCCGGCTTGAAACTCGCCGTATTCACGACATACAGGATGACGATCACCATGATCATGCAAATGGCCAAGGCGGTACCGAGTATCGAGATCACGCTCAACAGCTTGTTCTCCCCGATCATCCTCAACGCTTGTTTAATGTATTGCTTTATCATAAACCTTTGTATTATAAATTATCTATTATCCGACCTAAACAGCGATTGTTCGTTATCATCCGACTTTGTGCCCCTACGGAGGCAAATAACGTGCCAAAAACGTAACCACCTGATTCCTAACATCACCCCGTAAAAAAAGCTGTCCGATAACGAACACTTGATTCGTTATCGGACAGCGATTATGGACAGTTTCAGATTTTATAATTCCCAACGTAAGGATCTCAGCAGTTCATCGATCTCGGCTGCCGAAATGGAGTCACGGTCGGCCTTATCGTAGATCGTGAGGAGAATAACCGTACCCTCATTATCTGCGCAGACAATGGCCTCCGTGCAAGTAATCACTCTCGCCCCATGGCTCTTTCCTTTTCCTTTGGAGGCGATGGCCATGCGTACCTTGCGAACGCCTTTGCCTAAGCTCGTCCCTTGATCGGGGTTCTCGCTCAAAGACTTACCCAAAGCCGATAAATCAGCCTTCAATGAGCTATACTTCTTACAGAGACGTTTGAACTCTTTATCGAAGTCTTGATGGGTTTTTATCCTATACCTCATTGAGCAACTCACTTAAGTCTCTAAACTTATGCCCCACATCCTTGCCCTCACGCAAATCCTTCACGTCTTGCAGGGCATTCCTTAGCCCCGCCAAGATCTCCTCCTTGGTAGGCTCTGCGTAATCGTCTGCCGGCTTCTCTACCGGGGTTGCCTTACCAAAGGCAGCCATCTTCATATGGCGGACGCTGTCGAGGGCCTTTTTGATCAACTGTTCATCCTCCAAAGACATCACCTCTTGCAGTAACGACATTTTTAATTCTATAGCTGTCATAAGCTTGCTCCTTTCTCATTAATAAATTGACAGACGCAAAGATAGACAATTTATTCGTAATGCAACGCCTCCGCCGGAGCCATCTTTACCGCCTTGCGGACAGGGAACCAGATTCCCATGCAGATCATGCCGGCCATCAGGAGGTAGGAGACGCTGAGGGTTACTAGAAAGCGGAGGATGGAGAGGGGCTCGCGGTAGGAATCCAGCTTATCCAAAAAGGCCATATTGAAGACGAAGACCAGTAGGATCGGCACAGTGATCGCCAAGAGGCCCAGACCTTCCAGATACATGTACTCGCCCAGCCTGCCCCGGCTGGAACCGATCGCCATGCGGAGACCGATCTCGCTACGCCGCCGCTCGGTACGCAACCAGAACGTACCTACGATACCGAAGAATACGTTCACGAGCAGGAAGGCCATCATGGAGAGTTTCTTGCTGTTCTCGTTCTTGGTAAACCGGAGTTGGTCATCACGCTGGTCGGCAAGGAGGGTGACACCGTGGACGAAGGTGTTATTTACCGTCATCCGATCCGCTGTTTTCTCCAAGAAAACGTACATCTCATCCTCGGTCATCGGGCGTTTCGTACGTACCGATAGTTCAGCGCTCCTTACGCCGAAATTCTTCACGAACTCCTGCAATGACTCACCTTTCAATATCGTGAAAGCGCAGTTCTCCGGACGGTCGAAGTCATTGCTACGGAAGGTAGGAAGGACAGCGGCGATCGTGAAAGGCTCGGAAAGGTCGTCATTCTCCGAGATCTGCCGGCCTATGGCGGACTGCCCCCCGAAGAAGAAATCCTCCGCCTCCGCCGTCACGACGAGCGGGCGGTAAGCGTTCTCCACCAGCGGGGTGATGGCACGGCCCTCCTTATCCTTCATACGGAATACATCGAAATAAGAAGGAGATACTTTCAGCTTGTGGTAGTTCTGTCCTACCGCCTTCGAGGTATCAGCGCCCAAGGGAAGGAGCGTACCCCACGAACTTCCGTTTGAATAAGGCATGGACCAATACGTAACACATACTTCCTCGACCTCCTGCTCTTGGCGGATACGTTCCATAAGCTTCAACAAATCCTGTGTCGCATTCGAGTCGTAAAGTGAGTCGGGCACATAACCCGGGGCGTTCGACGAGAGCGTGGAAAGCTTGAAACGCCACGTATTCGAGATATCATATCCCATCGGGGCGTTATAGCAGCGCACATCCACCCATAACTTATCCATCATAAACCAAAGGGCGCACATCACGATAACCAACTCGCCCAGTATCCAGCCGTTGCTCTTGCGCTGGGCCCATATTATTTTAAATATATGCTTAATCATAATTTGATAGTTGATAGTTGACAATTGACAACTCATTGTTCATTATTCATTGGATTCACTCATTCCCCTTTAACGCTTCTACGATCGGTTGCCGTGTCGTACGCCATGCCGGTATCCCGGCGCTTAATATATTCAGCAAGAACGTAAAGATAAGGGCGGAGATAAATAAGCCCGGTTTAATAAGCATAGGCGCCGTAAGGCTCACGTTCTCGCTCAACATGAAAGGCTTCCCTACCACCAGCAACACCATCGAGAGACCGATACCGATCACGCCACCGATCAAGGTCAGCACAAAGTTCTCCGATAATATCTGCATCAAAAGATTCTGCCCCGTAGCCCCGAAAGCCTTACGTAAACCGATCTCTTCTTTCCGCTTCTGCACGGACGATTGGATCACGCCCGTTAAGTTCAGCGCCGGGACCAAGAGCAAAAAGAATAGGAAAGCGCCCGATCCGGCCAAGAAGGTAGGCCAGTCCACCTTTTGAAAAGCGCCGCTTCCCATGGCCGTATCCAACTGGGAAAGTAGCCCGGAAGGGAAACCTACGTTATAATCGGTCTTGCTGTCATTGTAGCGACGGACCTGTTGGTCTAGCTCCGAGCGTATGGCATCGAAGTCGGAAGAGGAACGAGCCAATAAGGCCACGCTGAAATAACCGGCCATATTCTCCCCATACTCCCCATTTACACGGGTCAGGGCCTCATTGCTGCTATAGGGTATCCATACCTGAGCGTAGGAGCTCATCAATGAAGAAGGTATGTCACGCACCACACCGCAGACGGTGAAAGTGATAAAATCCATCACGACCTGCCGCCCGACGGCCTGTCCCGTTCCGAACAAATCGGTCGCCACTTGTTCCGACAGCACCATCTTCGGTATACCGGATTGAAAATCAGCCTCGCTAAAGGGGCCCCCTTCCACGAAAGGATGGTCGAATATTTTCCAATGGCCCGCGTCCGTATAACAAATCTCATACTCCTTGAAGAGCCGTCTATTGGGCAATGACAAGGAATGGCTATCACTACAATAGCCGGATACGGCCTCTGGTTTCCGCAAGGTATAGAAACATTCCTTCACGACCTCGCTGGACATGCCTCCACGGTTATACTCCGGGCCATTGGGATTTTTCGTACCGACTTCCGTACCCCAGACATACATAAATCTAGACCGATTGGACTCAGGGGCATATCCCGTGGATTTAATCTGGAACACCAATACCATCACCAACACCATGGCGATCGCAAGGGCCGTTCCCGAAATAGAGATTACGCTTACGAGCGTATTTTCACGCAGCATTTGAACCGCTTGTTTGATGTACTGCTTATACATAAATCTAATCGTTTGTTATTATTCTACATATTATTCGTAATGCAACGCCTCCGCCGGGACCATTCGGGTAACCTTGCGCACAGGCAACCAGATACCGAGGCAGATCATGCCGCTCATCATTAAATAAGTTATACCGAAAGAGATAGCGAAACGCCCCGTCGTAAACGGCAGGCGATAGGTATCTATAGCATCCGTCGCCACCATATTGATAGCGAAGAGGGCGATAAACGGAAGGGTTAACGCCAATAGGCAAAGACCTTCCAGATACAGATACCGCCGTAACGTGCCATCGTAAGCACCCAGCGCCATCCTCAAGCCGATCTCTCCCCGGCGGTTCTGCGCACGGAGCCAGAACGTACCGATAATGCCGAAAAAGACGTTTACCAGCATGAAGGCCATCAAGGAGAACTTATTGCTCATCTCACGCCCCTTGCCATCCAGATGAATATCCCGGAACTCCCTGATATTGCTGATGCCATAGACAAATAGATTGTCCGCCGCCAACCGGTCTCCCATCTCATTCAGAAAACGATTCATGTCGTCCCGTGTATAGTTTCTTTTCATCCGGACGCAAAGCTCCGCATTCCGGGCTCCAAACTGATTGACAGTCTCGTTAAACAATTCCCCCTCAAGGCTCTGAAAAAAACATGGCTCCGGAGATTTATACTCGTCGGTCCGGATAGAGGTTGATACGGAGGCGACCGTAAAGGTATTATCCAATTTACTATGCCTCACCTTCCTTCCACGAGCCAGCCGGCCATGATAAAACACGTCTGCCATCTCCTTGGACAAGACCAAGGCGTTATGTATCCCGGCGATCTCGTCCGCTACAGGTTTCCCCTCCGGAGTCTTGATCCGGAAAAGCTTGAAATATTCCGGGGTGACATTCCGGATCTGGAAATTCTCCCCGGATGTTAAGCTCGTGTCACCATCCAGAGGCTCTATCTCCCTCCAAGAATTTCCCATCGAGTAGGGACAGGAGTAATAAGTAGCGCAAACTTCCTCCACCTCGGACCATTGGCGTATTTGCGACATCAAGCGGGTCAGCTTCTCCGGCTCGGATAGCCCGGGAAGCGAATCCGAAGGGTTCCGTTCCTGCTCGCTTAACTTGAAACGCCATACGTTCGTGATATCGAATCCGAGGGGAGAGTAATAGGTTCGCGTGTCCACATAAAACATATCGACCATCAGCCAGAACACACCGGCCACCACCAACAACTCCGCGAATATCCAACTGTTACTTCGGCGCTGGTTCCATATTATACTTAGTATATGCTTGATCATATCATTCCTTTTCAGTAGTTATTTTTCACACGTTCGCATCCTTCAACGATTCCACGATCCGCTCCCTCGCTATCCGGAATGCGGGTAATCCCGAGCTTAGTACATTCAATACCAACGTAAAGAACAGGGCCGCCACAAACAACAAGGGCTGGAAAAGCATGCCAAAAGTTATCACCGTATCTTTTGTCAGCAAGAACGACCGGCCTACATAGAGCAATACGACCGACAAACCTACCCCCAAAACACCTCCTATCAACGTAATGATCAGGTTCTCGCAAACAACCTGCGTAAACAGACGTTCACCGGTAGCCCCGAAAGCCTTGCGAAGCCCCATCTCCGGCCGCCTTTTCTGTACGGCGGATTGCACGATCCCCGTCAGGTTCAAGGTCGGTACCAGCAGCAGGAACAGAAGCACCCAGCCAGTTGTCTTCAGGTATTCGCCCCAACCTACCCGGTTATAGCCATACCGACTACCAGAACCTAAGGCCAGTTCCAGATGGGTGAAAGGCTTGGGAATCGTCAAGATGAAATCCGCTTTGCCGGCGTTATAGCGGGCTACCCCTTGCTGGATCTCCGCATATATGGCGTCGATGTCCGAGAGCTTATGCGCCAAGATCTCCGCCCCGAAAGGGCCACACATCCCGTCGCAACCTCCGCTATTGGTGTACAGGGTATTCGCCGTATAAGGCATCCATACATCGGCGAATGCCTCGCTGGCCGCTTTCGACGGGCGCTTTACCACTCCCGCGATCGTGCAAGGCATCACGTTATTTACCAAGATATCACGACCGACCACGTCTTGGGTACCGAACAGGATACCCGCCAACTTATCGGAAATAACCACATGAGGCAGACCGGAATTAAAATCAGCCTCCGTAAAAGGCTTGCCGGAAAGGAACTTGAAGTCAAATACTTTCCAAAAGGCGGGATCGGTATAATAGACAGTATATTCCTCGAACAATCGTTTACCCGGAATGGAGATAACGTGGCTATTCTGTGCCGTCACGGTTACGGCCTCGGGCTTTTTCAGCGTATAGAGGCATTCACGTATCGTCTCGGCGGAAAGGCCCGTATTGTTATTCTCGCTCCCATCCTTCGATTTAGTGTTCACGGAGTAGATATAAAGCATCCGGTCTCGCTTCGATACGGGGCTATAACCTACCAGCTTGATTTGGAATTGCAACACGACAACCAAGATCATGGCCACCGACAGCATCGTACCCAAGATAGAAACCACGCTTGTAAGACGATTCTCTCTCAGCGCATGGATGGCTTGTTTAAAGTATTGCTTGAACATCCTTTATTTCAATTTCAGTTTATTCTTTTCCTTGAAGCTTGTCATATCGGAAACGACTACCTCGTCGCCCGGTTCCAAGCCACCTACTACTTCTACATACTCAAAGTTGCTGTCTCCCAGCTGTACCTTCCGCTTGATCAATTGGTCTCCGTTGACAACAAACAACTCATACTCTCCTTTCCCGACGTAGAACGAGGCGTTGGAAATACGCAGCACATCGTCCTTGATGGCATTCATCACGTATACATCGGTCTTCAAACCGGAGCGCAAGCGGCGATGATTATCCTCCTCCAACTGTACCGTGAAAGAGATTACACCGTTCTTCGATAAGGGGGTAACATCGCTAACCACCCCATCCAGTTTATCGTTGCCGATCTTTACGACGGCTTTGCTACCGGCGGCGATCCGGTCACCATAGGTATCGGCGATCTCCCCCTCTATCTTGAAATGGGACAAGTCGGAGACGATAGCGACACGACTGCCTTGAGAGACTTGGGCACCTACCTCGTTGTTCACGTAGGTCAGGATCGCCTTGCGGGGAGAGCGTATCTGGGCGTCTTCCAAGGTACGCTTCGTCTCGGCTAGGCTCTTTCGGAAGATGTTCAGGTCGAGTTCTTTCACTTTATAATCGGCATCCGTCAAGGATTTCTCGTTCTCATATTTTTGCTCATCCTCTTTCAGTTTCAAGACGCTAACGTTATAGTCCAGTTCCACTTGACGGACCTTATCGGTCGTTCCGGCGCCTAGGCTATCCAGATAACGCTCGTTGCGCAACTCCACTTCCTTTCGGTTCAGTTCCATGCGAGAGACTTTCAATTGCATCTCCATCTCGGAAAGCTTATTGCGGTTTTGGATACGGAGTTGATCCAATTGGAGGCGTTTCATTTGCTCCTCGTCCAATTGTTTCTTATAATCCGTCTCGGCGCTTAGCAAGTCCAGTTTCAAGATCGGAGTACCTACATCCACGGAATCGCCTCCCTTTTTATAAATCTCGACGATACGGGAGTTGATCGGTGAGTTGATGATTTCCTCGAAAGCAGGTACCACCTTGCCGGATGCGCTAACGGAAACCTCGATCACTCCTTTATCTACCGTTGAAAAAACCAAGTCCTTCCGTTGCAGGCTGGTTTGCATAAAACCG
Organism: Parabacteroides sp. merdae-related_45_40; assembly: GCF_001915675.1. Taxonomy (NCBI): domain Bacteria; kingdom Pseudomonadati; phylum Bacteroidota; class Bacteroidia; order Bacteroidales; family Tannerellaceae; genus Parabacteroides; species Parabacteroides sp. merdae-related_45_40. The sequence continues at coordinate 35,674 of NZ_MNQY01000041.1, forward strand.
ATCACCCCGCCAATCAAGACAACGGCAATACCGATCCCCGCCCCCAGCTTTATAAACTGTTTACGCTGCTCCTTCTGCCGAACCTCTTTTGATATCTCTCTGTCCATATTTCGTTTGTTTTTATTTTCCACCCTCCAAAGAGCAAACCCCGTGCCAAAAACGTAAGTGATTGATTTATTGAAGAAATAAAACAAAAGAGATGTCCGATATCGAACACTGTGTCCGCTTTTGTACGAAAACAAAGACATCAGCAATGGGAATCTACAGATATTCAATCATAATTAACATATAAATACTTGATTATCTTTACAAAAAGGACTATTTTTGGAAAAATCCATAATCAAGGAATACCAATCTTATATTATTTACCCTAAATTCTAAAGAGAGATGAAAAAAACAGTAACTTTCGTCTGGAGCATTTTCCTCCTCGTGTTTATATCGATAGATATGAACGCACAATCAATAAAAAGTTGGGATTACCCCATAAAACCAGGAACGGAGGCTTGGCAAGCATTATCCACACATGAGGATATGCTGAAAGCCTGCCAAATTCCGGCAGAGATATTAAAAACGGTATCAACAGAAGAGCTTATAGAACTTTGCCTTGCTTACCCATTATTAGGCGACATATTCGCTTACAATGGAATACAGGAAGGCATTAGCAAGGTTTCCGCACGTTTTAACGGGTTACAAGAGTTATTCAAAAGGAAAGACAATGCTTCTTTGCTATTTGAGAAGATGAAAAAACAAGAATTACTGAAAGCAGGAGTGTTGACTTCCATAGAAATAGGTAATGAAATTAGTCGGCAAATGGTAATCGAGGCTCTTCTGTCTAATGAGACGATATTATCTAATACAAATAATCTTTTACAGCAAGAGATCTCCTCCGAAGCCGTAAAGAGACTCCTTTACAAACAAAACAACCCGGATATTTATGGACAATATGGTCTAAAAACCGTAGTCTATCTCCTAGGTCGAAGTCTAGAACGGATAGACAACAAGACCATTACGCCCAAATTTAAACAATTCACCATCGATGAAAAGCTAACGGGCAGTAATGTAATCGAAGAGTTATTAAAACAATACATTGTAACCTTTAATAAATTGAGATCATGAAAAAAGTATTATACTATTTAATAATCATGCTGGCATTCACGCTGAACGCATGTGACAATGAAATGGATAATATGCAAGGAGGTGATAAAGAAATCTTGACATCCAGTTCAGAAATTGTCATTAAAGACGGAAAGATAACATATCCTAAATGGTTGGTGAATGTAGTAGATTCTGTCGCTCACTCCCATGTCAAGGGAACAGACTATCCATACCCTTGGGTCTTTACTATTCAAGGAGATGGAAAAGAACACATTCTCGTTTTGGATGGGGTGAATTCTTGTGCTTCTTGCGGGCAATTACTATTCTTGCTTTCCGGAGAACGAATCGAAAAATTCCCCAATGAATGGATCACTATGGAGAATTTAAACATGATTTGGGAGCCGAATCTCAATGTTGAGACAAAAGCTCAAGGAGCAGCCGCTACTGTTTACACTCCTAACGGGACACTCGTTAATGACACTTACTACAGAAGTGAGGAATTATCAGCCTCACAAAAAGCGAGCCATGACCAATATTGTACAACAACCTATTCACAAGCAACTCTAATAAGTAGTTCAACAACCACTTACAATTGTCATGCCTATGCTTGGTATATGACAGAAGGCGGATCAGCAGTTTGGATGGGATGGACTATTAATCCCACAAACGTATATTGGTTAGATGGTAGTTATATATCAACAACAGGTGCCGCAACCAAAGTATCCTATCTTAGTGATAATCACTCTGCCGTAACGACATCTACGCCCAATATATTCATCTCCAAATGGGGGGAATACGCTCTTATGAGGCATCCCAAAGCTCATTGTCCCTTTGATGCATCAAGCTTAAAATATATGAAAAAAAATGATATGCCGACTGTTTATATAGGGAAGAGTCAAGAGGATTATAGTAGCGGCAGTTCCTCTATCAATGCGCCAGGGGGTAATGCCACGACGACTTTATATGCTTACACAAAGACAGGAACTCCGACCTCGTATAGCTGGAACGCTGAATTCTATGGAGAATGCGATAGATGGTACACTTATCCTTCCGGTAATCGATTAGATGTTAGTGTCTATCTAAACTCCCAACATTACGGTGGATCTCTTCGCATCACCTGCGCAATGTATAATGGAAGTTCTTTAATAGGCACAGCAACCTATTATTTGAACGTAAATCCGTAGCAATTATACAAGAACAAGGATCTCGTCGAAACAAGATCCTTGTTCTTGATTCAATATACTTAAATCGATTTCGCTCAAAACTTTTCCGATAGACCTGTTGTTCTATGCCCAAAACTTATAAACGCAAAATGTATGAACACAAGACTTATCCTATTCACATGTATAGCCGGTCTGACTCTCTTTTTCTCTGGCTGTAGCAAAAATGATGATGATCATCAAGGTATTATCCCTCTCCCCCCGGTAGAGAACGCTTTTCAAGAGAAATATCCCGATGCCAAGAACCCTGTTTTTGAGATCGAAGGTAACTATTATGTGGTAGATTTCAATAATGAAGGTTCCGAGACAACCGCTTGGTTCACGGATCAAGGCGTATGGATGATGGAAAAGATAGACATCTCTTTCGCCCAATTACCGGCAGCGGTATCCACCGCCTTCAAACAAGGCTTTTACTCAAATTGGACCGTGGATGACACGTACGCCATCAATCGCCTAAATATGGGAATCGTTTACAAGATCGAGGCGGAGCAGTCCAATAGCGAAGTAGACCTGTATTATTCACAGTATGGAAACCTGATCAAAGCCGTGGACGATGAGATCAATAATGACGCACCGATCGTTATCCCGAAAGAGGTCAGCAACCTGATGGAGATCACTTTCGCCAACGCCGAGTTGCTGGATATCCAACAGAACAGCCTAGGTTACGAGCTGGATATGATCGATAACCAGATTTATAAAGTGGCGCAATTGAATAAGGATTACAGGTGGCAAAGTACCACATGGGCCATGTCCGAGCAAGAGGTTCCGCAGATCGTGATGCAAGGCTTCGAATCCTCCGCTTACGCTAGCGACAAGGTACAGTCAATATATACGTTATTGAATGCCAATGGCACCTTCTACCTATTCAAGGTTTCACATAACGGGCAGGACGAGACGATTACCTTTGATGTATTCGGGAATATCGTATAAAAAAGCCGCGCGATTCACAGCCGTCTCCGGACTTGAATCGCACGGTTTGCGTTATATGATAATCAAGCTTATTTACTGATCAATTCCAAGGTCGCCCCTTTTACTCCCGGCGCGGAAGCCTCGAAATAGATCGTTCCCGGTTCTTCGGCCGTCTGCACGATAGCGGTAAGTTGCCCGCTAAACAGTTTCATTTCCGGAAGATGGAAGAGTTCCAGACTGGCGCTATTTCCATTTGCCGCCGCACGGTAGGCTCCGGCACCACGAACCTTAAACTGGATCTGTCGGGTATCATCCGGACAAAGGTTCCCGTTTTTGTCTACGACTCTAACATTGATGAAAGAAAGGTCTTTTCCGTCAGCCGTCAATTGGTTACGATCGGCGGATAACTCAATATGATGCGGCTTCCCTGCGGTATGAACCTCCTCCTCGGCCACAGCGTTACCCTCCTTGTCATAAGCGACCACCTTCAAAGTTCCCGGCTCGTATTTGGTATCCATCCACATCAAACGATATCGTTTCTGGCGCTCGAAACTCTTTTGAGCCGCTTCGGTATAACTACTATCGATACCGATGCTTAGATCTTTCGTACGTTTCCCTTGGCTCTTTCCGTTGATAAACAATTCGGCGGAAGGATAATTGGTATAAACGAATACGGGTGTCACCTCGCCCTCACGTCCCGGCCATGTCCAATGCGGCAGGATATGCAAGGTCTTGGCGCTTTTGTTCCAATGACTACGGTATAGATAGTAACGATCCTTGGGGATACCCGCCAAATCGATAATACCGAACAAGGAGCTATGGCTTGGCCAATTCGTATAATAAGGAGTAGGCTCGCCCAGATAATCAAATCCTGTCCATACGAATTCCCCGATACAATACGGAAGGTCCTCATGCTGGATAAAATCGTCTTCCGGCAGATTAGACCAGCTGCAATGCTCCACGTCGTACGAGGAACTTTGGTGATCCTCATAGACAGCCATCGCCTTACGCTCTACCGGGAATTTATACACCCCTCGTGAGCTAACCGTGGAGGCAGTCTCGCTTCCCAAGATTATCCCTTGGGGTAATTTCTGGTAATTCACCTGATACCGGAACGGACGATAATTAAATCCCGCCACATCCATTACCGCCGCCATATTATTATTCACGACGGCATCCGGGGCATCCATACCTTGCGTCACCGGACGAGTCGGGTCTTCCCGATGGCAGATATCCTGTAAGAACTTGGAGATCTTACAACCGCTCTCATCCCATTGGTTAGGCACCTCGTTACCGACGCACCACATCACGACGCTCGGGTTATTCCGGTAATGATGTACCAAATTCACGAGGTCTTTCTCCACCCATTCGTCGAAAATCAAATTATAGCCGTTCGCGCATTTCGCCTTGTTCCATTCGTCGAAGCTCTCTGCCATCAACATCATACCCATCTCATCGCAAGCCTTTACCAACTCGGGAGCCGGCATATTATGGGAAGTACGGATAGCGTTGCATCCCATGTCCTTCAAGATCCGGATCTGACGACGGATAGCGGCATCATTGACGGCAGCCCCTAACGGGCCTAAGTCATGGTGATTACAAACGCCTTTGAATACCGTCTTCTCACCATTCAAGAAAAAGCCTTTATTCGGAATGATCTCGATCGAACGGATACCGAACGGGGTCGTATAGAGATCTTTCAGTTGATCGCCCTCATAGAGACGAGTCTCCGCAGAATACAAGGCAGGCATATCCGGCGACCATAAAGTCGGGGTCTGGATGATAAACTCTTGGGAGAGGCTATTATCATTGTACTTAATCTGTGAGAGAGGCGTAGTCTGCTCCGTCAACTTTTGCCCGTTCGGATTCCATACACTGGTTTTCACGCTATACTTGCTGGCATCGGCCCCTTCCGGCAGTACGATTTTCGTCTGTACATTGACTTTCGCAAATTCCTTCGTGGCGGTCGGGGTCGTAATATAAGTTCCCCAGACCGGGATATAGGCGTTTTCCGTCACGATTACATGTACATTCCTATATAATCCCGCTCCCGGATACCAACGGGAGGATTCCGGCAAGTTCTCAAGGCGAACCGCCAAGGTGTTCTTTTTCCCCGGGATGAGCTGTTTCGTGATATCGAAATAGAAAGAATTATAGCCATACGGCCAATATCCAACCTCTTGCCCGTTCACGTAGACCTTGGCATGGCTCATCGCACCGTCGAACAGGATCGTGGCACGCTTCCCATCCGTAAATTGAGGAACCTCAAACTCGGTCCGGTACCAGCCGACTCCCACGAAAGGCAAACCTCCGGTTCGGCCGGCATGTTCCATGGCCTCCGTTTGTCCGTCTTGGGCGATAGCGACCTCTTGCTTATCATTCTGAGAGCTGAAAGGGCCGTAAATCGCCCAATCATGCGGAACGGTCACGGATTGCCACTTACTATCATTGAAAGTAGGATTGATAAACTCCGGGCGGTCTTCCCGGGCGAACTTCCAATTCTTTTCCAACAGGAACTCACTGCGTACTTGCGAGAAAAGCGCAGGGAAAAGGCAAAACAAACCGATCAAAATAGCGAAACTTGTTCTTTTCATTCGTTTTTTGTGTTTTTGTTATTCATAGCGGAACAAAAATAAGTATTTTTGTCTCCAATACAAACTAAATCAAAAGAATTGCACAGCATGTTGTTACAATTAGCTTTCGTTTTAATAGCCATCATCATAGGTGCCCGTATCGGTGGTATCGGATTAGGCGTGTTAGGAGGTCTCGGACTCGGTATACTCACCTTTGGATTCGGGCTCCAGCCCACTTCCCCTCCTATCGATGTCATGCTTATGATCGTTGCCGTAATAGCGGCAGCTAGTTGTATGCAAGCCGCTGGTGGACTTGATCTGATGGTTAAGTGGGCGGAGAAATTGCTTCGCAAGAATCCTCAACGAATCACGATATTAAGCCCGTTCGTCACCTATTTGTTTACCTTCATAGCCGGAACGGGGCATGTGGCTTATTCGGTCCTTCCGGTAATCGCCGAGGTCGCTACGGAAACGAAGATCCGTCCCGAACGTCCGATGGCGATCGCCGTGATCGCTTCCCAGCAGGCTATTACGGCCAGTCCGATATCGGCGGCTACGGTAGCGATGCTTAGTATGTTATCCGGATATCATATCTCCTTGATGGATATCCTTATGATATCTGTTCCCTGTACTTTATTGGGGGTATTGGCGGGAGCGATCTATTCTTTAAGGGTTGGTAAAGAATTGGATCAAGATCCGGAATACTTAAAGCGGGTAGCGAACCATGAGTTCAGTACGAAGCATTACGAGACGAAAGGCGTGGAAAACCAAAAGAAAGCGGCTTTATCGGTCGCTATATTTGTTCTCGCAACGATAGCGATCGTTATTTTTGGTTCTATGGAGTCCCTACGTCCGGTCTTTACCGTCGGCACGGAAAAGGTCTCGATGCAGATGTCACATATTATTGAGGTATTAATGTTGACAGCCTCCGCTTTCATCTTATTATTCACAAAAACGGATGGAATCAAGGCCGCACAGGGTTCCGTTTTTTCCGCAGGCATGCAAGCGGTGGTAGCGATCTTCGGTATCGCTTGGATGGGAGATACATTTATCGCCGGCAATATGACTGAATTAAAGGGATCTATCGAGCATATAGTTACACAGATGCCTTGGTTATTCGGATTGGCCCTTTTCGTAATGTCCATTTTATTATTTAGCCAAGCGGCTACCATTCGTGCGTTATTGCCGCTAGGGATCGCATTGGGAATCTCACCCTATATGTTGATCGCTTTATTCCCCGCCGTAAACGGTTATTTCTTCATCCCAAACTACCCGACAGTCGTAGCCGCCATCAACTTCGATCGTACAGGCACGACCCGCATCGGTAAATACATCTTGAACCATTCTTTCATGATGCCGGGATTGATAGCGACTGGGGTTTCTGTAGGATTGGGGTTACTATTCATTCAATTCATATAATAAGAAAGCAAAAAATAGAGACGCAGCATACACGCTACGTCTCTACACCCCACACCATATATCATATTATATTACTTCAACAATTTTTCCTGAATCAACTGCTTTAACTCCAGTTTTCCCATCGTGCCAATCATCATCTCACGGGGGCCGTCTAGCGGGCAAAACATCAAAGTGGGAATCGTTCGGATATTAAAGGCTGTCTCGAGTGCCTCCTCTTGATCTACATCCACCTTATAAATATAAATCTTCCCATCAAATTCTTTGGCAAACTCATCCAATATAGGGCTTAAGCGTTTGCAATAACCGCACCAAGGAGCGTGAAAATCTATGAGGCAAGGACGACTTCCTATATATTTCCAATCTTTGGGATTCGCCTCAAAATCACCTACATTGGCGATAAAACCATCTTTCGTTAAATCGATCACTACCATACTTCTCTATATTTTGATTTATAATATAACAAAGATAAGTATGAATAGGTTGCGGTATTTTTTATACTTTCGCGGCATCGTTTTAACAACAGACAGAATGCTCACACTTGATAAAATTTATCAGGCATCATATGCCTTGAAGACAGTCATCAGACGCACTGATTTAATCAGCGCTCCCAATATCAATCCGGAATCCCATATTTTTCTAAAACCAGAGAACTTACAAGTAACCGGATCGTTTAAAGTGCGCGGCGCTTGTTTCAAGATCGCCCAGCTTACGGAAGAAGAGAAATCGCATGGCGTAGTGGCTTGCTCGGCGGGAAACCATGCCCAAGGTGTGGCATTAGCGGCTACCGCTCATGGTATCAAGTCCTTAATCTGCTTGCCCGATAACGCTCCTATCTCTAAAGTCGAGGCTACTAAATCTTATGGGGCAGATGTATGCCTTGTCGAAGGTGTTTACGATGACGCCTATAACAAGGCTTTACAATTGAAGGATGAGAAAGGATACACATTTATCCATCCGTTTGATGATGAGGATGTGATCGCCGGACAAGGGACCATCGGTTTGGAGTTATTGGAACAACTCCCGGAAGTAGAGGCCGTAATCATTCCGATCGGAGGGGGTGGGCTGATCTCCGGAGTCGCCTATGCCATCAAGAACTTGAACCCGAATATCAGAGTTTACGGAGTGCAAGCCAAAGGAGCGCCCAGCATGTTAAACTCTATCGAGCATGGGAAAATCGAACGCCTCAAAGGTGTCCGTACCATAGCCGACGGTATCGCCGTAAAAGAACCGGGAATACATACTTTCGATCTTTGCCAGCAATATGTGGACGAGATCGTATCCGTGACAGACGATGAGATTTCCACCGCTATCCTCGCATTGATCGAGCAACATAAATTAATCGCCGAAGGGGCGGGTGCCGTAGCCGTGGCCGCCGCCATGTTTAATAAAGTACCCATCAAAGGGAAAAAAGTAATCTGTTTGATTTCCGGCGGAAATATCGACGTGAATATCCTTTCCCGGGTAATCGGACGTGGTTTGCAGAAATCCGGCCGCTCTTGTTCCATGACGATCGAATTGGTAGACAAACCCGGACAACTACAGCACGTATCTGAAATCATTGCCTCTACCGGCGCTAACGTAGTATCCGTATATCACGAGCGTGTCAGCCATACGGCTGATATCAATGGCTGTTATCTGCGGTTGGAGATGGAAACAAGGAATCAACAGCAGATTAATGAGATCCGGCAATTACTCACCGTTTCGGGATATAAGATAGTGGAAGGATAAACAATTCGCCCCTAAGCATACAATTGATTGGCAAACCATTACTGTGCCACTACTTTCCATAGGCGTGGCACAGCCGTGCCATCTTAGTGGCACACTTGTGCCATCCTTATGGCATAGCTGTGCCATCACGGTGGCACAAGCGTGCCCTAAGAATGGCACAAGCTAAATATTAATATATTGTCTTAATGTATTCACATACTCCTCCATCGCCAAGCGTCCTTTATCTGTGATCCGGCAAACCGTTCGGGGCTTCTTCCCGGCAAACCCCTTCTCGATCTCGATATAACCAGCTTCATTAAGTTTGTCCAATTGGACGCTGAGATTTCCTGCGGTAGCGCTCGTCTTCTCCTTGATATAGACAAACTCCGCCTCCTCCACCGATAGTAAAATGGACATCACCGCTAGCCGGAGTTGGGAATGCAATAAAGGATCTAATTCTTTAAACATTGTTTTTTAGCTTTATTATTAAGAATATGCCCGGGAATAATCATCATTACCACAAATGAAAGGCCAAAATACAAATACCATAAAACTGTGACAGGATCATGATTTATCAAACTCATCAGCATGTGGATAACTAAAACGAAAGCAACCACCGGAGAGTAAATCATCCATTTCTCCCGCAAGATAATACCATTTATAGATACCCCTAATCCACAATATAATAACGATAAAGGAAGCATCAATATAAAATTGACGGATTGCCCATAAAGCGCACAAAATACCGCGATCAAGACGAACGTCAGTCCAAACATACAGCCAAACACTTGCCATACCTTGGAGATCGTCTTGTCCGTATAAGTCACCACGGCCGGCTCACAACCTCTTTGCTTATATGAAATAACTGGTCCGACAGCAAACATGAGCATCCATCCCCAAGACCAAATATAATTTTGAGTACACAATATCAAGGAGGATATCACGACCGATAAGAGGACGGTAAAATATCCCCAATAAAGTAACACATTGCCACTCCCTACTTTCATGTTTCGCTTACTGGAGTTAATCATCTGAGTGATAATATCCAGACTTTCTTTTTCTGATAATTTTCTATCTTCCATAATTGTATTTATTTTATGTTATTTTTCATTCAGGCGACTCCGTTCGGAACCGGAACCTATCTCAATCTTACTCTTCCTTACTTTCTTTCCGCTATTGAAATTCCATGTCAACGCAACCTTAAAGACCCTTCCAGTAAGTCCGTTTTCATAACGGGATGATGTTCGATAAACATCCAACGTACTGGCGTACTCATTGGCTTGGTTAAAGATATTATCGACTGAAACTGCCAACAATAGCTTATCATTCAAAAGTTTCTTCCTCGCCATTACTCCAACCGTATGCCGGGGGGCGACCTCGCTATTACCGGAATATAGCCGGCTCGTTCCACTATACCGGGCCTCCACCGTAAAACCTGCCGGCAACGTAAAGGTAGCGATCACATTGGCAAACCCTAAATAATGAGACAAGAAAGAAGACAATTCCGTCATCCGGATATCCTGCCGTACGCCTATGAAATTCCCTGTCAAGTTACACCAAGTAAAGGGTTGATACGGCAAGCTGACCGCTACAAACCAATGGTTTTCCCGATCGTGATTTTCATATGTGATATAGGATACATCGGGATTCGCCACATCTTGTTTACAAAACTCCCGGATCAAGTCGTGGTGCAAGTTTCCTCCTACAGTCACCGTATAACGATAATTATAAACCAACGTTACACTGAAACGATTGATATAAGTAGGACGCAGATAGGGATTCCCGATCTGGTAGCTATAGTCCGAACTCTGTATACGATTCGGATTCAAGGTATAGAACGGAGGACGTTCGATATTACGAGCATATTGCCCGACCAGCATCCACCTCTTGATGGGATCGAACGCATATGTCACGCTCAAGTTCGGAAAAAGATCCAGATAATCCCGGCTAAAATCCTCACTTCTATCCGACGTCTTGGAATATTCCGCACGTACCCCCGCAGCAAACGACCAGTTCTTGATCTCCGCAGAGAAAGAGGCGTAAGCTCCTACTATATTTTCATTATATCTCAAGGTATATCCATATTCCTCATTTGGAATCCAGCTACCACTAGAGGTTAACCCCTCGTACAAGGAATGATCATCCATCAACATATAGGTATATTTAGCCCCGATTTTCAAAGACATCTTTTTACGCAAGTTCTTTTGAAAAGAAATATCGGTTGTCGCCATATCATAATCCGCCGCCACATGACTCCGGTAAACCGTGTCATAGCTCCAACTAGACTGTTCATAACAGATCGTATGGAAATTATCCCCGGTCGATCGCTTACTTACGTAATCGGCTATGACCTTAAATACCGAGCCTCGATCATCCATTTCGCGTAAGTAATTGACCGTAGCGGAAAACGTGTTATAATCATCCTTCTGTCGATAATTCCCCGTACTCTTCATAGGATAAGAGTTCTTTACTAAATCCGTTTGACTCCAAGATGTTCCATCCGAAGCTTGATTGATATATTCGATCTCAGCTCCGACACTATTCAGCGAATCGATCTCGAAAATAGCCCCGACACGTCCATTCCCATATTTGGAATCCGTATCATACAAAGATTGAGACACAAACTTATTCCCCACCGTTCCGTATTCCCTGTTGGAGTTGATCTCTCCTTTATCCCGGGGAGTAAAAGTACCCGATACCGCTCCATTCAAGCTCCATTTCCCGACACGTGCATTTACGGACGCCGATGGAATATACCCTTGTAAAAATGGAGACAATGACGTACCTAAAGATACATATCCTTGCATACCGTTATCCGGACGTCGCCGCAATGAGATCTTGATCACTCCACCCTTAGTTGAGGCCTCATACTCAACTCCCGCGATCGGTATTACCTCAATCCTTTTTATATCCTCCGATTTCAAAGACCGCAAATAAGCCAGTAGCTCCTCTCCCGTTAAACGAATCTCACGATCATCCACAAACACCTTCGTTCCTTGCGCCCCGTTTATCGAGATAGTTTCATCCGAGAGCCAGACACCCGGTGCCTGTGATAATAATTCCGTACCATCCTTTCCGGCAGATGGCATGACCGACATGATAAAGCGGTCCGCCTTCCGCTCGATATTCTTCGCTTGAACAACGACTTCCCTCAGAACATGGTTCAATAGATCTAGAATCAAGGAATCCCGCCGTTTTATCGGCAAGATCAGCTCTTTCCGTAAAGGCTCGTATCCGAGGCATTGAACAACAAGCCTATACTTCCCAGCCTCCGCCTCCATGCTAAAATCGCCATCACTATTGGCCACGGCACCCCCTACCTGTTTTTCTCCCGATAAAAGCACAGCGGTCGCATATTCCACGGCATTTCCCTCCGCATCGGAAACATGGGCTTTATAAACCGTTTGTCCCGAGATCTTTTGGGCACTACCCCCGCCTATCGCCAAAATCCAGAGCCATAGTAGTAAAAACCGTACCATGGCTCTATTGATTTACCGGATAATACAGTTTTAATTTGAAAGTCGCTTCCTCATCCTTCACCTCGCAACTTTTCAACACATATCCTTCCGCAGGCCCTTTTCCTTCCAGCATATCCATTTGCCAATTCTCGTTCTCGTCATGGAATACGGACAGATCAAACTTTTCCCAATCCACGTTTTCCAGCCGGATCGTAACCTTTCCTTTCTCAGACTTCGCCATGCCATAAACAGGCTTGGTATCTTTTCCTGACTGAGCCATAACTAGGATATTCCCATGGTTACCACGTATATTTCCAATCTCTACAATAATAGTACGTGCCTCTATGCAACCACATACCAACATGAATAAAGATAATATGAATAAAACTCGTCTCATTTTAGTATCCTCCTCTTAATTATTATCACTGTTACTGCAAACAAGTTTATTTTATAAACCATCCATGGATAAAAAAATGCAAAAGAGCTGCGCATCACTCTTTGCACATCGCAAATATAGACAAGTTTATTTTATAAACCAAATAATATTATAAAATATTCCAATAAAAATTTGACTCTGCAAAATACAGCCAAAATCCCCCACTAACCCTCCTAGAAAACACGTACATGCTTTCAAAACAACCATTTTAAGTTTGAAACAAAGCAACTTTTTCGCTATATTGCGCACATTTAGAATATATATGAACAGGACCAACATACAAATAACTAAAGATATGAACGAACGAATAATTGCTATACAAGCAGATATTACGACATTGGATGTAGACGCCATCGTAAATGCCGCGAACAATAGCTTATTGGGAGGTGGCGGCGTAGACGGTGCCATCCATTGGGCCGCCGGTCCGGAACTCCTTGACGAATGCCGGACTTTACAAGGATGCCCGACCGGAGAGGCGAAGATAACGAAAGGTTATCGATTGAAAGCCCGTCATGTCATACACACCGTCGGTCCCATCTACCGAAACGGACAACACGGAGAGCCGGAGCTACTGGAAAATTGTTATCGAAACTCCTTGCGATTGGCGAAAGAGAACAGACTGAGAACAATCGCTTTCCCATCAATAAGCACCGGCGTATATGGCTATCCTATCGAGGAGGCGGCACAGATAGCGATCCGCACGATCGATACCTTCCTAAAAGAGAATCCGGAAATCCAGCAAGTCACGATGTGCTGTTTCTCCGGATACGACAAATCGGTTTATACGAAAGCGCTGGAACAAATTACAACTCACGAGCCGTAATGTGGAAACACCCTTGCTTGCGTTCGTGCTTGATATAGCAACGATCCGCCCTGCGCAAATCACGAAGCACGGAGGCAAGCACCATTTTCAAGCGGTCCTTATCAATATTTAAGGTATCTTTCTCATCTATCTTAGTATAGCGTACCCATGATACATCGAACGTAGTTCCGTATTGGTGGGCAGAGTTGAGAGAAGAGTTCGTATTCCTTTTTCTCAATTTCTTGACATCGGCAACCGTACGGGTTACACTGGTTACCTTTATTTTATAGATGGAAGCATTCAAGTTTTTCAATGAGTCTTGGAAGTTTTTCCCGATATCCTCCAGCAGATTAGCGGCTTCCGGCACCAAATACGGAATAGAGTGCGTCAACTCCTCTACCTCGTAATAGTCATTCGTCTTGATCTCCACCATATCCCGGGAGGCGTGCTCCGCTCCTTCCCTCGAAGAGACAGGCTCTATGCCGATCTTCTTCGCGACGGACAAATGAACGTCATTCAAATCATTAAAATCACGATTATAGCTTCCATTGTACCAAATCTTCTTCAATTCACCTCTTTTCTCCTTACAAGAAGAAAAAGCCGTCGCCGACACGATCACGACCAGCAACAACATCACATTAAACACAGTCTTCATCTTCATTTCCTTCGTTTTGCCTGACAAACATACGGAAAAATCCGAAATTCCCCCTTAACTCCAATTAGTTTTTCTCTAAATGGTAGACGGACGGCTGAAAGATGTGTTCCCGTGAAATAAAACTTCTCCCTTTGCATCAATGGATAAAGAATATTACTAATTTTGTAACTTGATTCGAATAATAAAAAATAGCACATCTTTTTGAAGCGTAATTTAATAAAAGGAATAGCGGATGATTGAAAGAATTTATATTCTTGAAAGCGTAGACCCGGTAATTTTCTACGGTGTGAATAACTCTAATATGCAATTGATCAAGACATTGTTTCCGAAATTGCGTATCGTTGCCCGTGGAAATGTGATGAAAGTGATTGGAGATGAGGATGAGTCCGAGCTTTTTCTCAAGAAAATCCGTGAGGTGGAAAAATACTGTGAGGAGTTTAACTCGCTCTCCGAAGACGTGATTCTGGATATTATAAAAGGGAAAGGTCCCACGGTCGTGAAGCAGGAGAACCTGATCATCCACGGCATGAATGGCAAGCCGATTACCGCACGTACCGAGAATCAACAGTTATTGGTAAAGGCTTTCGAGAACAACGATCTGGTTTTCGCCACAGGACCCGCCGGTTCGGGCAAAACATTCGTCGCTATCGCCCTAGCCGTAAAAGCATTAAAGAATAAGGAAGTACGGAAGATCATCTTAAGCCGTCCCGCCGTGGAAGCCGGAGAAAAACTGGGTTTCTTGCCGGGTGAGATGAAGGATAAGCTAGATCCCTATCTGCAACCGCTTTACGATGCCTTGCAGGATATGATACCGGCAGCCAAGCTGAAGGAATATATGGAGAATAACGTGATACAGATCGCCCCGCTAGCGTTTATGCGCGGTCGTACCTTGAACGACGCCGTCATTATATTGGACGAGGCGCAAAACACGACGACGCATCAAATCAAGATGTTCTTGACCCGCTTGGGTATGAACGCCAAGATGATCGTCACCGGAGATGTCACGCAGATAGACCTTCCGCCTTCTACCACGTCCGGATTGATACAGGCCATGCAAATATTGAAGGGCGTAAACGGGATCGGTAAGATCGAGTTCACCAAGAAAGATATTGTCCGGCATAAACTTGTCCAACGAATCGTAGAGGCTTATGATAAGTTCGATGATAAACGGAAGAAAGAGATCAAAGAGGCAAAAGAGAAGAAAACGAATATAGACAACAACTAAAAGTAAGAGTCATGAAGAAGGCATTAGTTAAAACAGACTTCAATTTCCCGCGACAAAAGAGCGTATACCATGGGAAAGTACGCGACGTGTACAACATCAATGACGAGGTATTGGTAATGGTCGCTACAGACCGTATTTCCGCTTTCGATGTTATCTTGCCGGAAGGTATTCCTTACAAGGGACAAATGTTAAACCAGATCGCCGCCAAGTTCCTTGACGCTACGACTGATATTTGTCCGAACTGGAAAATGGCGACTCCGGACCCGATGGTAACGGTTGGCGTTCAATGCCAAGGTTTCCCGGTTGAGATGATCGTACGCGGTTATCTGTGCGGAAGCGCATGGCGTGCTTATAAGAGCGGCGTGCGTGAGATCTGCGGCGTGAAACTACCGGAGGGTATGCGTGAAAACCAACGTTTCCCCGAACCCATCATCACCCCGACCACAAAGGCTGAGATCGGAGAGCATGATCAAGATATCTCTAAAGAGGAGATTCTCGCTAAAGGTTTGGTCTCTAAAGAGGACTACGAGGTTCTTGAGAAATATACGATGGCCTTGTTTAAACGCGGTACCGAGATCGCTAAGGAACGTGGCTTGATCTTGGTTGACACGAAATATGAGTTCGGTCATCGTGACGGCAAGATCTATTTGATCGACGAGATCCATACTCCGGATTCCTCCCGTTATTTCTACTCAGAAGGATACGAGGATCGTTTCGCCAAAGGGGAACCGCAGAAGCAACTTTCCAAGGAGTTCGTCCGCGAATGGTTGATGGAAAATGGCTTCCAAGGTAAATCCGGACAGAAAGTTCCTGAAATGACACCGGAGATCGTAGAAGGAATCAGCAACCGATATATCGAATTGTTCGAGCATATCACAGGGGAGACTTTCGTAAAAGGCGAGACTGATAACTTGCTGAACCGCATCGAGAAAAACGTTACCGAATATTTACAGAATAAATAAGATACCGCACATGACACAGTATGGTTCAGAGACAATACTTCCTTATAACAAAGAGGAACAAAAGGGCGCGCAAGTCAAACGTATGTTCGACTCGATAGCCGAAACGTATGATCAACTCAACCATACTCTCTCATTTGGTATCGACAAGATATGGCGCAGGAAAGGGATCACTTTCCTGCGTCCTTTCTCTCCTAAAACGATACTGGATATCGCTACCGGTACCGGAGACTTGGCTATCTCCATGTACAAAAAGCTGCGACCCGACCATATCGTCGGTGCCGACATCTCGTTAGGCATGATGGAAGTGGGACGGAAAAAAGTAGCTGCCGCCGGTTATTCGGAGCATATATCCTTCGAGCAACAGGACTGTACGGCCTTGACCTACGAGGAAAACTCGTTCGATGCCGTAACCGCCGCTTTCGGGGTTCGTAATTTTGAGAACATAGAGCAAGGTATCTCAGAGATGTACCGGGTGCTGAAACCCGGTGGACATATCATGATCTTGGAACTTTCCACACCGGAACATTTTCCCATGAGACAACTCTACCAGATCTATTCAAAGACCGTCATCCCCTTTATCGGACATCTACTCTCTAAAGAAAAAGTCGCGTATAATTATTTGCCGGCTTCCATCAAGGTAGTTCCTCAGGGAAAGGTCATGACGGATTTACTCACCCGCCAAGGCTTCAAGCAGGCCCGTGTACGGACCTTTACCTTCGGGATCTGTTCATTATATACAGGATCTAAAGAATAAACAATAAAAAGGTTATGCAGAAATATGGCTTACTGGGATATCCCCTCGGACATTCGTTTTCTAAAACGTATTTCAACCAGAAGTTTGAGGCAGAGAAGATCGACGCTGAGTACTTGAATTTCGAGATTCCCTCTATCAAGGAGATTAAGAACGTAATCAAAGAAAACCCTGAACTTAACGGTTTAAACGTGACCATTCCTTATAAGGAACAAGTAATCCCATATTTAGACGATTTGGATGACGATGCCCGTCAGATCGGAGCGGTAAATGTCATCAAGTTCACAAAAGGTCTTTTCGGCAAACTTAAACTGAAAGGATATAACTCGGATATTATCGGATTCAAGCAATCGATTGATCCTTTATTGAAAGAAACGCACCGGAAAGCGTTGATCCTTGGTACGGGAGGGGCGTCGAAGGCAGTCTTCCACGGACTGAAACAGCTAGGCGTTGGTGCCACGCTGGTTTCTCGCAAACCGAAAGAATTTTGTATCACGTACGATGAGATTACTCCGAAAACCATGGAGCAATATACGGTGATCGTAAACACGACTCCCTTAGGCATGTTCCCTAATATAGACTCATGTCCGGATATCCCGTACGATTTACTTACGCCGAATCATCTATTGTATGATTTACTTTACAATCCGGATGAGACCCTTTTCATGAAGAAAGGAAAAGAAAAAGGCGCCGTCGTGAAAAATGGTCTGGAAATGCTTCTATTACAGGCTTTCGCCGCTTGGGAGATCTGGCAGAAATAGATCGAACGATATCTTTCCAACCACATGATTTGATGAAGCTAGCTTCGTGAGCCAATGAAGTTAGCTTCGTTAGTCAATGAAGTTAACTTCACAAGCGTATGAAGTTAACTTACTTCAACCAAGTCAATACATAGTCCGGTGTAACTTGATATGCCAACTCATATTCCCGACATGCCTCGGTCCGGGTTTCTCGTCCCTTAAACGTCCCACTCGATAAATAAGGAAAAGGATTCACGTGAAGATGCTTTTGAAAGTCCACTCCTTCCTGCCCGATTATCTTGAACAAGGTTTCTTTGGCGCACCAATGGATTAATAGATGCTCGACCTCATGCTCCAGATCGATACCCGCCTCTTCCTCCGGATTCATAAAGCGACTTCGTATTTTCAAGATCCGGTCCGAACGATACTCGATATCGATCCCTGTCGGACGCTTATCCAAGATTACCGCCACATAATCTTTCGTATGAGATATACTTATATATAAAGGTACGCACGCGAGGAACGGGGCACCCGTAGAATGATAGTCAACCCTTACCTCCTCTCCTAAAAGCTCTTTTAAAAGCACCCGGCTGGCGAAACGTTCCTGCCTCCGCTTCTCTGCCGATACCCGCTCCAAAAAAGAAGAATAGTCCGCTTTATGCTCAAGCATCCCCAAAAGCTCATCAGAACTTTCTTCCATTTTCCAGACTCCATGCAGCGGCGAGAGTTGTTTATATAGCAAGGCCATATTATTCTTTCCAACTAAAAGTTTGTATAAGTTCTATGATATCTTCCCGGATATATTGGATAGCGGGAGCTAATGAATCCGCATTGGGTTTACAGTCAAAATACAAGGCTCCCCGGAAGAAATTCGATACACTATCTGTCAACAGGAATTGTATGGGAGAAGCCGATTCTCCATCCAGAAGAAACAGTGAGCCATAAACGTTTGCGGCAGGGTTGGAATACGCTTTCTCCGATATCCGATTCTCCGACTTTATTTGGCGGGCGACGAAAGAGCGGCTTTCCGTCTCCACCGTCACCAAGGACGCGGGAGTAATTGGCAAATAGCTGCAATAAAGCTTAGCCTCTAACTCCGGATACGAGATATTCAAGCCCGTAACACCCTTCTTTTGATCCGGCACCTCTATGACCGCAGTCTGAGAGACATCAAAATTAAAAGGCAGGTAACTGAGATCAAGCGGTTTATATTGTGCCTTCGAAGGTTCGATACGAACATAGCCCCGTGGCTTCGGCGTATATTCCACACACGAAATACAGCATATCCCTAAAAACAGAGAACCTCCTATGACAGCAGCTATCCATTTCATAAACATTTACTTCGTATCTTTCCCATTCTCATCATTCCCTGTACCTTCAGGGATACGGTTAAATTTAACCTTTAATATCCTCCTGTTATCCACTTCCAGCACTTGGAAACGATATTCCTTAAAATCTATAATCTCCCTACGGCGTGGAAAATCCCCTTTTATCTCCAACAAAAGACCGGCCAAAGTTTCCACTTCTTCCGTCAATTTACCAAAATCTGAGGGATCGGCATCGATAACCCGGAAGAAATCCGTCAATAATATCTTTGCCTCAAAGATCAAGCTACCGTCTGCTAAACGGATGAATTGTTGCTCATCCTCATCATACTCATCGGAGATCTCTCCGACAATTTCCTCTAGGATATCTTCCATCGTCACGATACCGGAGGTACCGCCAAACTCATCGACCACGATCGCCATATGAATTTTATTGGTACGGAACTCTTCCAGCAAATCATCGATCTTCTTGGTTTCCGGCACGAAATAGGCCGGTCTGATCAAACTCTGCCAACGGAATGTATCGGGCTTGTCAATATAGGGCAATAAGTCCTTGATATATAAGATACCTTTTATATTATCCTCAGTCTCGGAATATACCGGAATACGCGAATAGCCGGATTTGATAATAAAATCAACCACCTCACGGAAACTGATCTTGATCTCGATATCTTCCATATCCAGACGAGGAGTCATGATCTCATCAGCGGTCTTATTATAAAACTTGATAATCTCCGCCAGCATCTCCTTCTCCTCCGGGATCTCGGTAGAGGTTAGCTCTAACGCTTTAGAAAGCTCATCTACAGAGATATCATATTTCTTTTTCGCTAACGCTTTATTGATGACCGATGTGGAATTAACCAAGATTTTCGAGAATGGGCGGCAGAAGCGTTCCAAACCACTTAATACGGAGGCTGAAAAACGAACAAAACGCAAAGAATTCTTCTGTGCGTAAATCTTAGGCATGATCTCCCCAAAAAGTAAAAGCAAGAAAGTCAGTAGAATCGTCTCAAGCACAAAACCTAGAAGAGGAGCGGCCGAGAAATTAATCCAAGCGTTAATCGCATAGGTACACAACATAACGACCGCCACATTTACGAAATTATTAGCGATCAATATAGATGCCAATAGATACTCCGAACGTTCAAGGAGACGTTTGATAACAGGATCTGCCGGGCGATTCTCTTCCCCGATCTCATTTAGGTCGCCCGGGGTTAGAGAAAAGAATGCCACTTCAGAGGCCGACACGAAGCCGGAAACAAACAGCAGTAAAAAAGCGAGGCTTAATGCGATCACAGGACCCGCTGTCAGCGCCTGCACCGTTACGTTTTCAAATAAGCCCGATAAATAATAGTCCGAGTCCAAGGGAAACAGTATTAGTTAAACAATATCAGAACGGGAGATCATCCGCGTCACTGGATTCTGAGAATGCGCTAGGCTGCGAGGCGGCTGGCTGTTGATAAGCGGTATTTGGCGCCGTAGTCGGTTGAGCCGATTGTCCTTGCCCCACATTGGGCTGCATACTACCGCCTTGTGCAGTCGTATTTCCACCATCGGCCGGACGGGAACCCGTACTGTAAAACTCGATACGATCCGCATGGATCTCCGTAACATATCGTTTCACGCCGCTTTGGTCATCATAATTACGAGTACGAATCTTGCCTTCCACATATACACCGGAACCTTTACGTACCCATTTTTCCACGAAAGGAACCAAATCCCGACGAACTACGATATTATGCCACTCCGTACGTTCCGGAACCACCGTTCCATTTGCCAACGTATACCCACGTTCCGAGGTTGCCAGCGGGAAATTAGCGACAGCGGCACCACTGTCAAAATAGCGAACGTCAGGATCTTTGCCTACGTTGCCGATCAATATAACCTTATTCAATGACATAATTCAAATTCTTAATAACCATACAAAGAAACACAAATTCAATCATTCTCACAAGTTTCCGTTTAATTTCTCTAAATAAATATGTATCAGCCGGGGAACGGCATACTTCTCAATATCCCGGCAAGGCAAAGAGAGATAATTCCCCAAGGATTCCGGAACCTGCTCTATCTCTATTTGATAGAAAGAAGCGTATAAAATTTGATGGGAGAGCGTATGCTTTACATTCGATAACCCTTGGGTGATACTCAATTTCCCAGCATCTCCCAATAGGTTACGGAAGGCTTGCGTCTCACACAAACCGGAAAAATCCATCGCATGATCCGTCTCGATCAAAGGAAATTCATACAAGCCGGTCCAGATATCCTTCCCCGCCCGTCTGTTCATCCAAGTTTGTCCTTTATATATAATGTATAGATAGTGGAAATAACGATCCCTTGTCTTCGTCTTATTTTGTTTCACCGGATAAGCTTGCACATTGCCGGAAGCGAACGCCATGCATTTATCTTTTAGCGGGCACACCCCGCAGTCCGGGTTTTGAGGAACACATTGCAAAGCACCCAATTCCATGATCGCCTGATTATGCGTCCCTGCGTTCTTAGGGTCCAAGATCATTCCGGCCAGTTCCGCGAATTGCTTTTTACCCTTCGTGGTGTCGATCGGCGTATCTACGGCAAACAAACGGGAAAGTACCCGGTACACATTTCCATCCACGACCGGACACGGTTGGTTCCAAGCAAAGGAGACGATCGCCGCCGCCGTATACTCCCCGATACCTTTCAAGGATAATACCTCTTTATAATTCTCCGGGAAAACCCCATTAAACCGCTCCATGATAGATTTAGCCGCCGCATGTAAGTTACGAGCCCGGCTATAATACCCCAAGCCCTGCCAATATTTCAGCACCTCATCCTCTTCCGCCGCCGCTAGAGATGCCACATCCGGGAAACGTTCGGTGAAACGCAAAAAATACTCCAATCCCTGTACAACCCGGGTTTGTTGCAATATAATCTCCGATATCCAGATGATATAAGGGTCTCTCGTTTCCCTCCAAGGAAGCTCTCTTTTATAGGTTTCATACCACTCAACCAATATCCGGCTGATTTCTAACTCACTTTCATACTGTAACATAACTGCTCCCTTTCTCTCTTTTCAACATCATAACTATTTGATTACCGCAAACATACATATATATTACGAATCGAGAAGAATCTTTTTATTTAAAAATTGAAGCTCAATTCTTTTTCCACTTAAATAAAAAGCTATATATTTGCATTCCAAAAAATTAATAGGTCAAAATCAATTAATTAATTTATAGACATGACTAAAGCAGATATTGTTAGCGAGATTTCAAAAAGCACTGGTATCGACAAACAGACAGTGCTAGCAAGCGTTGAGTCCTTCATGGATATCGTAAAAAGTTCTTTAGCCCAAGGCGAAAACGTTTACTTGAGAGGTTTCGGAAGTTTCGTTATTAAGAAGAGAGCTCAAAAGACAGCTCGTAATATTTCAAAAAATACTACGATCATCATCCCGGAACACAACATTCCGTCATTCAAGCCGGCTAAGACTTTTATTGGTGAAGTTAAGTAATTAATTATTATACGTTTAATTTAAAATTTTAAAGCGATGCCTAGCGGAAAGAAAAGAAAAAGACATAAAATGTCTACGCACAAGCGCAAAAAGAGACTGAAGAAGAATAGACATAAGAAGAAATAAGTCTATCTAACGAACTCTAAAGAACAAACTTAATAAGTGACCTTTTAAGTTTGTTCTTTGCGTATTTTATAAGGTCTGATCTTAAAAAACACATCTTAAGTGATTAGTGAATTAGTAGTTGATGTACAGCCCAAAGAGGTATCTATCGCCGTCTTGGAGGACAAGAGCCTTGTGGAGCTCCAAAAGGAGGCCCGCAACGTCTCGTTCGCCGTTGGTGATATCTATCTAGGTAAGGTTAAGAAACTGATGCCGGGCTTAAACGCTGCGTTCATTGATGTCGGTTACAAAAAGGATGCGTTTCTTCACTATTTGGACTTAGGTCCTAACTTCAACACCCAACAGAAATATTTAAAGCAATTGCTGAGCGATCCCAAAAAGGCGCCGGTACTGTCGAAAACTCAGATTCTACCGGAGATCGAAAAGAACGGGAGTATTAGCGACGTGCTGAAAGTAGGACAAGAGGTGTTGGTTCAAATTGCTAAAGAGCCTATCTCAACGAAAGGTCCCCGATTGACTTCCGAGCTTTCTTTTGCCGGAAGATATATCGTGCTGATACCGTTCGCCGATAAAGTATCTGTCTCCACCAAAATTAAATCAAGCGAGGAACGGGCTCGTTTGCGCCAGTTAATCCAAAGTATCAAACCGAAGAATTTCAGTGTTATCGTACGGACATCCTCGGAGGGCAAACGTGTCGCAGAGCTTGATCATGAACTAAAGACATTGGTGAAACGATGGGAAGATAATATCGTGAAGGTGCCTAAACTCAAAGCTCCGGCTATCGTTTATGAAGAAACGGCACGTACCGTAGCTTTACTTCGGGATATATTCAACCCCTCTTTCCAAAATATTTATGTAAATGACAAGGAGGTCTACAATAATGTCCGCGACTATGTAAGCTTGATCGCACCGGGACGGGAAGAAATCGTACAGTTATATACGGGAGAGCTTCCTATCTTTGACAACTTTGCGGTCACCAAGCAAATCAAGTCGCTATTCGGACGAACTGTCACTTACAAGAGTGGAGCTTACTTGATTATCGAGCACACGGAAGCTATGCACGTTATCGACGTGAACAGCGGGAACCGTTCCAAAGGCAGCGATGCTCAAGAGAAGACAGCTATCGACGTAAATATAGCCGCCGCCGATGAGATCGCCCGTCAGCTCCGCTTACGAGACATGGGAGGTATCATCGTTATAGACTTTATCGATATGGCAGAGGCTGCCAACCGGCAAAAGCTATTTGAACACATGACTAAGGCAATGGCAAATGACCGGGCTAAACACAACATCCTTCCTCTTAGTAAGTTTGGCTTGATGCAGATTACCCGTCAGCGGGTACGTCCGGCAATGGACGTGGATACGTCAGAAGACTGCCCATCCTGTTTCGGAACAGGAACGGTTAAGCCTTCCATCCTGTTTACCGACAGTCTGGAAGAAAAAATAGATTGCTTAGTAAACAGACATCACGTGAAGAAATTCACCCTGCACGTACATCCGTATGTCGCAGCGTATGTGAACAAGGGGTTGTTCCCCTTGAGCATGAAGTGGAAAATGAAGTACACCCATGGTTTAAAAGTTATTCCCAATCAAAGTCTCGCCTTTCTTGAATACAAATTCTTTGATGCCGACAAGAATGAGCTTGACATGAAAGAAGAAAAGGAAATAATCAACAAATAACAAGAGAAGCCCCGGACCTATTAGAACGGTTCCGGGGCTTTTTGTATCCTGCCAAACCGTCAAAATGTCACGATTCATGACACGTATTATTTATTTTCAAACCCGAACTTCTTTGGCACGGCATTTGTTGAATACTATGTGAATCCTTTCAACAAGGAAGATGACGGACGATGAATAATAACAATTAAAATATTTACAATCATGGGAAAGATTATTGGAATCGACTTAGGAACAACCAACTCTTGTGTTGCCGTATTGGAAGGTAACGAACCGGTTGTTATTGCGAACAGCGAAGGTAAAAGAACAACACCTTCAATCGTAGCTTTCGTAGAAGGCGGCGAGCGTAAGGTAGGTGATCCCGCAAAACGTCAGGCTATCACCAATCCTGAAAAGACTATATTCTCTATCAAACGTTTCATGGGTGAAACTTATGACCAAGTACAAAAGGAAATCAATCGCGTTCCTTATAAAGTAGTGCGTGGTGATAACAACACTCCTCGTGTAGATATCGAAGGACGTTTGTATACTCCGCAGGAAATCTCAGCGATGATCCTGCAGAAAATGAAAAAGACAGCTGAGGATTATTTGGGACAGGAAGTAACGGAAGCCGTTATCACAGTACCTGCTTACTTTAGTGACGCTCAACGTCAGGCTACGAAAGAGGCTGGTGAGATCGCAGGTTTAACCGTACGCCGTATCGTAAACGAACCGACTGCCGCTTCTTTAGCTTATGGTTTGGATAAGACGAACAAAGACATGAAGATCGCCGTATTCGACTTAGGTGGTGGTACATTCGATATCTCCATCCTTGAGTTAGGTGACGGCGTATTCGAGGTAAAATCAACAAACGGTGATACTCACCTAGGTGGTGATGACTTCGACCACGTAATCATCGACTGGTTGGCTGAAGAATTCGAACGAGAGGAAGGCGTAGACTTACGTAAAGACCCGATGGCTTTACAACGTTTAAAAGAAGCTGCCGAGAAAGCGAAGATCGAGTTGTCAAGTACGACTAGCACGGAGATCAACTTGCCGTATATCATGCCGGTAAACGGTATTCCAAAGCACTTGGTTAAGACTTTGACTCGTGCTAAATTCGAACAATTGGCTGACGGTCTGATCCAAGCATGTATCGAACCGTGCCGTCAATCCTTGAAAGACGCAGGTTTATCAACTTCTGATATCGACGAAGTGATCTTGGTAGGTGGTTCTACTCGTATCCCGGCTGTACAGGCTATCGTTGAGAAATTCTTCGGTAAAGCTCCGTCTAAGGGCGTTAACCCGGATGAAGTAGTAGCCGTAGGCGCAGCGATCCAAGGTGGTGTATTGACAGGTGAGGTTAAAGACGTATTGCTGTTGGATGTTACTCCGCTGTCTTTAGGTATTGAGACAATGGGTGGTGTAATGACTAAATTGATCGAGTCTAACACGACCATCCCGACCAAGAAGTCCGAGACATTTACGACTGCCGTAGACAATCAGCCTTCTGTTGAGATCCACATCTTGCAAGGTGAGCGTTCTTTGGCTAAAGACAACAAGTCTATCGGCCGTTTCCACCTAGATGGAATACCTGCCGCACAACGTGGTGTCCCTCAGATCGAGGTTACATTCGATATCGACGCCAATGGTATCTTGAACGTATCCGCCAAGGATAAAGGAACCGGTAAAGTACAAAGTATCCGTATCGAGGCTTCCAGCGGTTTGAGCGATGATGAGGTTAAGCGTATGAAAGAAGAGGCTGCCGCAAACGCAGAGGCCGATAAGAAAGAGAAAGAGCGTATCGATAAATTGAATCAAGCGGATAGCATGATCTTCCAGACCGAGAAACAATTGAAAGATCTTGGCGACAAGCTTCCGGCAGACAAGAAAGCTCCGATCGAAGGTGCCTTGAACAAATTGAAAGAAGCTCATAAGGCTCAGGATATCGCAGGTATCGATGCTGCTATGGCAGAATTGAACAGCGTATTCCAAGCAGCTAGCCAAGAAATGTACAACGCTCAAGGTGGCGGCGCTCAAGGCGGCCCGCAAGCAGATCCTAACTTCGGTGGTCAACAAGCTGGCGGTAACGCAGGTAGCAGCAACAACAGCAAAGACGGTAACGTTACGGACGTTGACTTTGAGGAAGTAAAATAAAAAGAAGCGGTTTTAATCGCTCCTTTACTCCACATAAGATAGAAAAACGGCTATCGGGTCCTTCGGGATCTGATAGCCGTTTTTTATTTTAGCCCTATATATTCAATAAAAAAGCCATTGATATCCAATAATTATTAATAAGTTTGCACTCGCATAAAAACACTCATTTTAAATTACGATTAAGGGCAACGTACTAATTTTCGACTTATGCTAGCGAGATCTATACAGAAATATTACATATTTGTTCTACTTTTTCTGCTAGCCATTCTACAGTCCTCTTGTCAACAGTCGGGAAATAAATATCGTATATTAGTAGTACATTCCTATGAAAGCGATTATGTAGCTTATAAAGACTGCGATCGGTTGATCCGGGAATCCCTCGAGAAAAAGGGGATTAATCCGTCGATCCAAACATTCTATTTGAACTGCGAGCAATATGCGGCACCCGCCGAAGAAAAACGGATGTACCTGTATCTAGATTCGATCTCTACTTGGAAACCCGATCTGATTTTGGTCTACGAGGATCAAGCGACTTACACGTTAATGCAATGCCATCATCCGCTAATCTCTACAGTCCCCATTGTATTTGGCGGCGTAAATTTCCCCAATAAGGCACTATTAGCGCAATATTCGAATGTTTCCGGATTCTGGGACGAGCCCGACTACGTCACGAACATCCGCTTGATAGAACATCTGTTGGGCAAGTCTACGATTTATATGTTGCACGATAGTACGTATATAGATAGGCACATTAAGGCTACGTTACATGAGCAATGTGCTCAAGCAGACATTCGGGTCGATAATAATCGCATCATGTATATACCGGTAGAGATCGCTACTTTGGACAGGGTCAATCAAAGCTTAAAACGACCGGATAGTACGACCGTCAACGTCGTGCCCGTGCAAGGAGACAAGCTATCAGCTGTTTCTTGGTACATGAGTAAACACGTCCCTTACATCTACTATCTACAGGCCAAACGGGATTACCGGGTATTGAACACCAGCCGTTTTTCCAGTAAACCCTCTTTTACGGCGATCAACGAGGATCTAGGATATACGAATAAACTTGTAGGTGGCTATATCACCTCCTTGGAAACCCAAATAGAAGAATCTACCGATAGAGCCGCGGAAATATTAAAAGGCTCCCCTAGCGAATCATTCCCACAGATAACAAAGAGCAAGAAGAATTATGTATTTGATTTCAATGAAGTCAAATATTGGAATATCGATAAAAGGCTTCTTCCGAAGGATGCTATACTTTTGAACTTTCCTTTTAAGGACCAATATCCAAGATTATTCTGGAGCTTGATAATCGTAGTCAGCACGATGTGCTGCTTTGTCTTCGGTAGCTTCATCATCATGTATACCCAAGAATCCAAGGCAAAACGACAAGCGCAAAAAGCCCTATTACATGAAAAGGAATCATTAGCGGAAGCCTTGGAGAAAGCCAATGAGTCCGACCGGATGAAATCCGTATTCTTGGCTAACATGAGTCATGAGATACGTACCCCTCTAAATGCGATCATCGGCTTTTCAAGCCTAATCGCCGAACTGGATCTGACAGCGGAAGAGAAGGAGCAATACGCTAATATCATCACGACCAATAACGAGTTATTACTAAAGTTAGTCAATGACATATTGGATTTGGCAAGGATTGAATCCGGAGGTATCGTCTTTCATAAGGAATCCTGCAATTTAACGGATTTAGTGAAAACCCTTTATAAACAACATCTTTCCGATGTCCCCGAAGGTATCGAATTCAAGGAGAAATGCCCCGATACGCCGATCTGCTTATATTCGGATAAGGAGCGACTTTACCAAGCGCTCGAGAACATACTGAAAAATGCTATAAAATTTACTTCCGCAGGCTTTATAGAGATCGGTTACGAGTATTCCACCAATGCACAAGACGTCCGACTTTATGTGCAGGATACAGGCATCGGGATCTCTCCCGAGGACCAAGAAGCGATATTCGAGCGTTTCAAGAAGCTGGATGATTTCGTGCAAGGGACAGGTCTTGGATTATCGATCTGCCAAGCTATCGTAAAACAATTAAACGGGCGTATCTTGCTCAAGTCCGAAAAGAATAAGGGGTGCCGCATCTCCTTGGTTTTCGAATTATAAACCAACCTCAGAAGCCAAGAAAAATAGACATTTGTCTCTTTGATATCCAATTACTTTTTATACATTTGTACCTATTATATTGAAGCTATACACATGGCGAACACTTCTTATCGTTATCTTTTTTTATTGTTGCTTCCATTATTTCTATTGGTCGCAAATTCTTGCGAACGCTCAACCACGGAAAAGCGTATCTTGATAGTCCAATCTTATGAGCCGGACTTTCAAGCCTATAAAGATATAGAAGAGGCTTTTAAAAAAGGATTCCAGAAGGAAGGCATTCATGCCAGTATCTTCACGTTCTATCTTAATTGCGAAGCTTATCAATCGCCAGAAGAGAAACAAAGAATATATACGGAACTCAATACGTTATCTTTATGGAAGCCTGATATCATAATCGTAAACGATGATCAAGCGACCTATTCCTTATTGGCTTGCGAACATCCTTTATTAGATAGCGTACCTATCGTTTTTACCGGAGTCAACTACCCTAACATACCCTTAATTCAAAAGTATCCTAACGTATCCGGATTTTGGGATAAGCCGGACTATCGGAAAAACGTCGAACTTATTGAGCGAATCATGGGAAAATGCGTGATTGTACGTGTCTCTGATAGTACAGCTCTTGACAAAAAGATCCTGAAAGATATGGATGAGCAAATAAAAGGGCTATGCTCCAAGGCTAGACCCGATTACCTTAAATATCCCCAGTATTCATCCCCATCCGATAAAAAGAGATCCTCTTCTTTAGTGCGGTTCCCAAAAGTACCGTTCGATTCCCTCTATATACAAACCATTCAACCCCGTACCAGTTCCAACTTGATCTGGGGGTTAGGTACAAGTACTTACAACAAGGCCTACCTTGCTACCAAAAGAGATTATACCTCGATAGCCTTAGGTAGGTTCTGCTCATTTCCCAGCTTCTCGGCGATCAACGAATCCGTAGGATATGACGGAGACTTCATAGGGGGATATATGACCCCGGTAGAGAGTCAAACCCAAGAAGCCTTACGACGAGCTGCCAGCATACTCAAAGGCACACCGGCCAATAGCTTCCCACAAATAACGGAAAGCGCCAAAAACTAT
The DNA here is from genome assembly GCF_001915675.1 of Parabacteroides sp. merdae-related_45_40. NCBI lineage: Bacteria > Pseudomonadati > Bacteroidota > Bacteroidia > Bacteroidales > Tannerellaceae > Parabacteroides > Parabacteroides sp. merdae-related_45_40. The sequence goes on from NZ_MNQY01000041.1 coordinate 65,584, forward strand.
CTGTTCGATTACCCGACTTTAAATAAATGGGGGATCGATTGGAAAGAACTGCCTCAAAACAGCATCTTCTTGAACATGCCCTTTGTGGTTCGTTATCAAACATATATTATTCTATGCGGGATTCTTCTAACCCTATTTATCCTATGGACGCTTTTCTATCAAAGAGTACAATACCGTCGCGAAGCCTCTCACAAGAAACAGGCTCAAGAAAGTTTACGGAAAGAGAAAGAATTCCTCTCGTTGGCTTTAGAGAGCGGTGATATTTTCGCATTCCGATACAGCAACGGCGTATTCGAGTTCGACCATGATTTCTATAAGTCGTTGGATATGCCGATAAAGCCGATCACCTCCACGCAATTCCAAGAGTCTATCCACCCGGAAGACCGGGAAGATTTCATCCAACATAAACACCTGCTTGATACAGGATTCCCTTCCCGTAAGATCACCCGCCGCCGATATAATTTCAACGGCAAAGGGCATATATGGTGGGAATTCAGATATGCGCAAGCGAAGAATGGACAAGACTCCACCCGCAATAATGTCGGAGTAAACGGGCTCTGCTTAAATATCCAACAAAGTAAGGAAGTAGAGGAAGATCTTATCAAAGCCCGTATAAGGGCCGAGGAAGCGGACCAAATGAAATCAGCGTTCCTCGCCAATATGAGCCATGAGATACGTACCCCGCTTAACGCCATCGTTGGATTTTCGGAACTGCTAACAAGCGATATGGAAATAAGCCCGAACGAGAGGGATGAGTTCATGCAAGTTATCAGTAAGAACAGCGACCTCTTATTGAAATTAATCAATGACATTCTCGATCTATCCCGCATCGAGTCCGGTAAGATGTCGTTTACCCTCACGAATTGTGACTTAAACGAATTACTATCCCATATCTACCGCACCCATCAATTGTTGATGCCCCAAGGCGTAGTGCTTAAAATACAACTGCCGGTCCTCCCGGCCATTATCCAAGCGGACCTACATCGATTAACCCAAGTGATTACCAACCTCATAAACAACGCCGCAAAATTCACGACGCAAGGATACATCTTGATTAAATACGATTATACGCAAGATAAACGTTGGATCCAGATCTCCGTTACCGATACGGGCAAAGGCATTCCCGCAGATAAGCAAGCCCAAGTATTCGAACGGTTCAACAAACTGGACGAGTTTGCGCAAGGGACAGGTCTCGGACTGGCGATCTGCCAAATTATCATCGAACACTTCGGAGGATATATCACCCTAGAATCCAAAGAAGGGGAAGGTAGCACATTCATCGTGACCCTCCCCTACACTCCCGGATTATCGGTATAAGATTATTTTTTCTTGAAACGCAAGAACGGCAATACAATAAATAAAGGTATGCAACAGATCATTACCCAGATAAAGAAATGTTGGTAACCGATCTGCTCCTGTATCCATCCCGATGCCATTCCCGGTAGCATCATACCTAACGCCATGAAACCGGTACTGATCGCATAATGCGAAGTCTTATATTCCCCCTCGGCGAAAAGCATCAGATACATCGTATAAGCCGTAAAGCCAAATCCGTAGCCGAATTGCTCGACAGCGACACAAGCGTTTACGACAACAATACTCTCCGGCATCGTATAAGCCATATACAAATAAACCAGATTCGGCAAGGAGATAGCCAATGCCATAGGCCATAACCAAGTCTTCAAGCCACCCCGGGATATAGCCAGACCTCCTAAAACCCCTCCGAGCAATAAGGAGATCACTCCCACCGTACCATAAGCGAACCCGACCTCACCGGTACTGAGCGCCAACCCGCCAACCTCCCGCCCATCCAGCAGGAAAGGAGAAGCCAACTTTACCAATTGGGATTCCCCCAAACGATACGTCAGCATAAAAAGCAAAGCCGGGATAATCCCTTTCTTGCTGAAAAAGCTCACGAAAGTATTGCCAAACTCCACCAAGATGGTATGAGGGGTGATATTCGTACGTTGCGCGTCACTCGCCGGACGGGGTAAGATATACTTATGCCACAAGGCCAAGGCGATAAAGGTACCGGCCAATACGAAAAACACCAGGCTCCAAGCAAAGGAAATCCGCCCGGTACTCTCCTCCAAAAGCCCCGCCAGCATGACCAGCAGACCTTGTCCCGTTAGCATCGCCACCCTGTAGAACGTATTTCGGATACCGATGAAGAACGCCTGTTGCTCCTCCGTCAAGCCCAGCATATAGAACCCATCCGCGGCGATATCGTGCGTAGCGGAACTAAACGCCATCAACCAAAAGAAAGCCAAGGTAAACCGCAAAAAGAAATCCCCGGGAAGGACGAACGCCACACCTGCCATTCCCCCGCCAATCAATAGCTGCATGCTATAAATCCACCAACGCTTCGTTTTAATCAAGTCTACGAACGGGCTCCAGATGGGCTTGATCACCCAAGGAAAATAAAGCCAACTGGTAAACAAGGCGATATCCGTATTCGAGACGCCCAAACGTTTATACATGATCACAGAAAGCGTCATGACTACCACGTAGGGCAAGCCTTCGGCGAAATAAAGAGACGGGATCCAAGCCCAAGGATTACGTTTTTCCATAATAAGAAGGAATTAAACGATTAGAAGTCAATACTAAATCCATCCGCATCCTTCCACGCCGGGAACTTAGCCCGGAACTCATCCAGCTCGCTCTTCTTCAAGGTACATGTCCGGGTGATTTCCTCTCGTTTTCCGGCATCAGCCAATTTCTTTCCTTTTGCGTTATAAATCATGGAATCCCCTCTGAAAAGAAAACCTTTCCCATCTACCCCCACACGGTTCACGCCACAGACATAAGCCATGTTCTCGATGGCACGTGCATGCAGCAATGCCTTCCACGCCTTCTTCCGGGCCTCGGGCCAATTGGCTACATAAATCAAAAGATCATATTCGTTATTCACGTTGCGGCTCCAAACCGGGAAACGCAAGTCATAACAAACCTGCAAACAGATATTCCAGCCTTTATAAGGCACGATCAGACGTTTGTCGCCCGCCGAGAAATGCTTGTCCTCTTCCGCCATACGGAACAAATGACGTTTATCGTAATAATACTCCTCTCCTTCCGGAGTGATGAAAAAAGCCCGGTTGTAGAACTTTCCGTTATCTTTCGCGATAAAACTTCCAGCCACGGCCAGTTTATATTTCTTAGCCCATTCCTTTATAGTCGGTACAGTCCGTCCATCCATCGTATCGGCTTGTTTCTCTACGTCCATGGAAAATCCCGTAGTAAACGTCTCCGGCAATACCGCTAAATCGGTTCTTCCACTAACACGGCGCAACAGTTCGCCATAATAACCCAAGTTCTCTTCACGGTCTTCCCAAATGATATGGGATTGTATCATACTGATACGTAAGTCTTCAGTCATAGAATAAAGATATTAAGGTAATAAAAAGACATATTGTGACAAGGAAACAGTTTCATGGTGAAGAAACGGTAGTTTCTTCATAGCAAAACTTTTGTTTTCCTATAGCAAAACTCTTATTTCTTCACCATGAAACTCCTATACCTGTACGAAATTCTCAGGATGGCAGGCAGTAACTCCCCGATACATCTCTCGTATCGTATGGATATCTTTATCCACATCACCTGTCGGATAAAAAACACCTTTCGTACCCACCTCTTTCTTTCCATAATCAAAATAAGCCACCACGATCGGCACGTTCGCTTTCAAAGCGATAAAATAGAATCCTTTTTTCCATTCCTTGGCCCGCTTCCGGGTACCTTCCGGTGTGACGGCCAATTGAAACCGCTCACTGGTCTTGAAACGTTCCACCATCTGATCGGTCACCGACGTACGTTTACCACGATCCACCGGAACACCTCCCAGCCAGTTAAACAGCAAATTAAAAGGGAAAAAGAACCACTCTTTCTTAATAAGGAAACCAGCGTTACACCCGATCGAGGTATAAAAAAGTTTCCCTACAATAAAATCCCAGTTACTGGTATGCGGAGCCACACATACGATACACTTCGGCAAATCCACGCCATCCACCGGGCCCAGCTTCCACCCCGCCATACGGAGTATCGCCTTACTAATTGCCTTCTTCATGCCTATTTGTCCTTGCTCAACTCTCCTATCTCGTCGGCGATAGCGTTAACCTCGTTTTGCAAGTCCTCTCTTAATTTGCGATAATAATTCCGTACGAGAGCCTTGTTATCCTTGCCGTCGGGGTGTCCGGCACGAACGATATAACTATCTTGCATATCTAGGATACGAGCCATCAAAGCATCCGCTTTCTCTTGATTTACTCCGGGTATATACAATTTGCAAACCAGCGCTTCCGTGAACAATTCACCAGCCACGTAGCTGATCTCTTTCTTTAAAATTCTTCTTTTAGCCATAATTATTTCATATTTAATTATCCACAAATATAGAACATATGTTATTAAATACCGAGGAAAGGCCAAGAAAAAACATAAAATGAATTATCTTTGCAGCGGTGAAATCATTGATTATAAACAAATCAAATATGAACGAAATGATAAAGACGCCAGAGTTTCTCTTTGAAAGCAGCTGGGAAGTCTGTAATAAAGTGGGAGGTATTTATACCGTACTATCGACAAAAGCTCATACGCTTCAACAAATTTTTAACGACAAAGTAATATTCATCGGTCCGGATGTGTGGGCAAACACAACCGCTCCCGATTTTACGGAAGACGCATCTTTGTTTGAGGATTGGAGAAAGCACGCCGAGGCAGTAGATCACTTGAAAGTTAAGGTTGGTCGCTGGAACGTACCGGGTACCCCCCCTGTTATACTGGTAGATTTCAAGTCCTACTTCAGTGAACGAGACGCCTTTTTCTATTCTATGTGGGAAAATTTCCGAGTTGACTCCATCCACGCCTACGGCGATTACGATGAGTCTTGTATCTTCGCGTATGCGGTCGGTAAGGTAATAGAGAGTTTCTATCACTTCTACAAACTGGAAAACAAGAAAGTCGCCGCCCTATTCAATGAATGGATGTTGGCGATGGGAGCGCTTTACATTCAAAAGCAAATCCCTGCCATAGCGACACTTTTCACGACGCATGCCACATCGATCGGACGCTCTATCGCCGGTAACAACAAAGCGTTATACGCTTATATGGACGGTTACAACGGCGATCAGATGGCTAAGGAGCTAAACATGGAGGCCAAGCATTCCGTAGAGAAGCAGGCCGCCCATTACGTGGATTGCTTCACGACCGTAAGCGATATCACGGCCCGTGAATGTAAACAGTTATTGGATAAGGCACCGGATATCGTTACCCCGAACGGCTTTGAGCCCAACTTCGTACCCGAGGGTAAGGAATACGCTAAAAAGCGGAAGGAGGCACGTCGTACATTAATTAATGTAGCGGAGAAATTATTGGGCTGCTCCATCGACCCGAACGCTTTGCTGGTTTCCACCAGTGGCCGCTATGAATACAGAAATAAAGGTATCGATGTCTTCATCGAGGCGATGAACCGTGTACGTACGTCCGGACGCCTGCAGCGTGAGGTCGTCGCCTTTATCATGGTACCGGCTTGGGTACGTGCTGCCCGTGCGGATTTAAAAGAGGCGATCGAGCAGGACATAAAGACGACCTCTCCGCTTCAAATCCCTTTCATTACGCACTGGTTGCATAATATGCCAGAAGATAAGGTCTTGAATTATATCAACCACGCCGGCTTCACGAACGCAGCATCCGAAAAACTAAAAATCATATTCGTTCCTTGTTATTTGGACGGTAAAGGAGGTATTTTCAATAAGACCTATTATGATATGCTGATAGGGATGGACGCTACCGTATATCCTTCCTACTACGAGCCGTGGGGATATACCCCGCTGGAAAGTATCGCTTTCGGTATACCGACGATCACGACCAATCTGGCCGGTTTCGGTATGTGGGCGAAGAAAACGATATCCGGAGATAACCTTAGCGAAGGCGTAGAGGTTATTAATCGTACGGATTTCAATTATTTTGAGGTAGCGGACGCTATCATGAACTCCATCCTGGCTCTCAGCCAAAAGGATGCTACGGACATCGAGGAAATCAAACAGCGTTGTTTCGATCTCGCTCGAAAAGCTGAATGGAGCAAGTTTATCGACTATTATCTGACCGCATTCGACATCGCCATAAAGCATGCCGAGGAAAGAAACAGCTAAATATTGCTCATAATTAATAAGATAATGCTATCTTTGCACTCGTTTTTAGACAAACACTTTAAACTTCACGATAATGAAAATTAAGGCGAATAACGCAAACAGTCCTATTTGGAAGGACGTCTACTCACATTCCAAGCTTCCACAACAGTTGGAACCACTTAATGAGATCGCTACGAATCTTTGGTGGGTATGGAATCATGAAGGCGCTAAACTATTTGGCAAGATCGACAAACAACTTTGGAAATCCACAGAAGGTAACCCTGTACAGCTATTGCAAAGCCTTTCACACAAACGTATGGAAGAGATCTTAGCAGATAAGGAGTTAATGGCTGAAATCCAAAAGGTATACGCTGATTTCAAAGCTTATATCAATGTAAAACCCGACAAGACACAACCGTCTGTAGCCTACTTCAGCATGGAGTACGGTTTGACCAATGTATTAAAGATTTACTCAGGTGGTCTGGGAGTATTAGCCGGTGACTACTTGAAAGAGGCCAGCGATAGCAATATCGATTTATGTGCCGTAGGTTTCTTGTATCGTTACGGATATTTCACACAGACTTTGTCCATGGACGGTCAGCAGATCGCCAATTACGAGCCGCAAAATTTCAATGCCCTGCCGTTGACTCAGGTATTGCAGTCGAACGGAGAGCCAATGGTATTGGAAGTTCCTTATCCGGGCAGAACCGTTTACGCTCATATCTGGAAAGTTAGCGTAGGTCGTGTACCTTTGTACTTAATGGATACGGATATACCTCAGAACAGCGAATGGGATCGTTCCATCACGCACCAATTATATGGTGGCGACTGGGAGAACCGTATGAAACAAGAGTATTTGTTGGGTATCGGTGGTATCATGATGCTGAACAAGTTAGGTATCAAGAAACAGATTTATCACTGCAACGAGGGACACGCCGCTTTGATCAACGCTCAGCGTTTGGTAGACTATATCCAGAACGACGGCCTTTCATTCAACCAAGCGTTGGAGGTAGTTCGTGCTTCCGCTCTCTATACGGTACACACTCCGGTTCCGGCAGGTCACGATTACTTTGATGAGGGTTTGTTCGGACGTTACATGGGTGAGTTCCCCGGCAAGTTAGGTATTAGCTGGCAAGACTTCATCGATATGGGACGTGAGAACCCGGGCTCTAACGAGAAATTCTCCATGAGCGTATTCGCCTTGAACACTTGCCAAGAGGCTAACGGCGTAAGCTGGTTGCACGGTAAGGTTTCTCAGCGTATGTTCGCCCCGGTTTGGAAAGGTTACTTCCCGGATGAACTGCACGTTGGTTATGTAACGAACGGTGTGCACATGCCGACTTGGGCCGCTACGGAGATGAAGAAATTCTATGCGGATAAATTAGGCACGAAGCTTTTCGAGGATCAATCAAATCGCAAATGTTGGGAAGGAATCCAGAATGTATCCGACGAGGAAATCTGGAATCTCCGTATGACCTTGAAGAATAAATTGATTGATTACATCCGTGTTCAATATAAAGATAGCTGGTTGAAGAACCAAGGTGATCCTTCTAAGGTAGTTTCCATCCTTGAGAAGATCAATCCGAATGCCCTATTGATTGGTTTCGGTCGTCGTTTCGCTACTTATAAGCGTGCGCACTTGTTGTTCACGGACTTAGACCGTTTGGCCAAGATCGTTAACAATGAGAAGTTCCCGATTCAGTTCGTATTCACCGGTAAGGCTCACCCGGCTGATGGTGGTGGTCAAGGTTTGATCAAACACATCGTAGAGATCTCTCGCCGTCCGGAGTTCTTAGGAAAGATCATCTTCTTGGAGAACTACGATATGCGTTTGGCCCGTCGTTTGATCTCCGGTGTAGACGTATGGTTGAACACGCCGACTCGTCCGTTGGAGGCTTCCGGTACTTCCGGTGAGAAAGCCGAGATGAACGGTGTATTGAACTTCTCCGTTCTTGACGGTTGGTGGTATGAGGGTTACGTAGAAGGCGCAGGTTGGGCATTGACCGACAAGCGTACTTATGAGAACCAGCAATACCAAGACCAATTGGATGCGGCTACGATCTACCATTGCTTGGAAACTGAGATCATCCCGACTTACTACGCTAAGAACAGCAAGGGTTACTCTCCGGACTGGATCCAATATATCAAGAACTCTATCGCCAAGATCGCTCCGGATTATACGATGAAACGTATGTTGGACGATTATGAGGATCGTTTCTATCACAAATTGGCTACTCGTTCCGCTCATATTTCCGCTAACAACTACGAGATCGCTAAGCAATTAGCTGCTTGGAAAGAGGAAGTTGCGCAACATTGGGATAGCTTCCAAGTGGAATCCTTCACTTGCGACCAAGATTTGACGGTGAACGGCCCGGTTGTAGGAAAAGAATACAACTTCAATTTGGTAATCGACCGTCATGAACTACAAGGTATGTTAGGTGCTGAAATGGTTGTCATGAAGGAAGATCCGGAGAAACACACGCTGTCACCAATCAATACCGCTCAGTTCGAGTTGATGAAGGAAGAAGGCTCCAAGTTATTCTTCAAGTTAACGACCACTCCTTCCGAGGCTGGTAACCATAAGATGGGCTTCCGTGTATATCCTGTAAACAAGGAGTTGCCTCACCGTATGGACTTCGCTTATGTACGTTGGATTCAGTTATAATCGGCAACAAGTAAAACAAATAATCAAAAAAGAGGGTGCGTCATGCACCCTCTTTTTTTATGCCATACCCAGCTATGCTTTACAGCGACTAAAACCTATGGTTACGAGCCGTAAAGCATAGGGTTTCATATAGTCCGTGAATACCCATGAATCAAAAAAAGGAAGCCGCACGACTGGCAGCTTCCTTTTTCAATAGGATACGAATATTTTCAAGCTTAGAAAGCGTAGTCCAAACTTAATCCGAACACCTTGTTGGTGCGGCTATACACATTCTGCCCAGGAAGTCCCGTGCCGCAGTAGTTGTCCATCTTCTTGGTATAATCGTGGTAAGTTGTCCACATATATCCCACGTTCAAAGCCATTTTTTCGCTCAACATCACTTTAGCACCAAAGCCCAGCGAATAAGAATCGCAGGAGAAACTAACATCACTTTGGAAATTATCAGACAAACCATAATCTGTAATTTGAGCGCCACCGCTAATGGTCAATCTCTTGACAACATCCCACTCTATACCAAACAGATACTCATTCGTACCTCTTTCCAGTTCCTTCTGCTTTCCACCGGCCATTCCCGCCTTCTTGTCATCGAAGAAGTGATACTCAACAGAAGCCTTCAACATGGGCAAAAACCGATAAGAAGCTGCCACCGAAAGCATGGAAGGAATATCGTTCGGCGTATTTACACCATGCTTATAAGGGCCAACCAAATCTTCCGCACTGTCGGGATAATCCAACTTCTTGGTATTGTTTTCGATGTTCAAGTTCGTCTTAAACTCATATTTAGCTCCGAAATTGAATTTACCATATTTGACATCGACACCCAAAACCGGTGTCAACCCCCAACCTGTCTGGTCGCAATCCAAAGCCAGGTTCATTAAATCCGCTCCACCAAAATTCTGTTTTAATTTTGCATCCAGATACCCGTCATAGTTTCCTGAGAAATAGTTCATCCGGCCACCGGCAAAGGCAGAAAGCCAATCCGTGATCTTGTATGATAGGCCAAGTTGTAGGGAATAAATATACTGTTTTCCGTCCATCGCACTGTTAATAGTATACATATCCGGCGTGACGATGGGACTTTGACCGCCAGTCTTTATATATTTCGCTACACTTTCCTTGAAGATACCGGCCATAGCAGCCGATTCGAACATTGGCAGGCCATCGTCAAACGAAGCCTTACCACCTCCACCCGTAATGGCAAAGAAACCGGAGATCGTCCAATCACCTTTTTTGTAAGCCGCAAAAACACTCGGAATCACGGGAGCGGCTGCCTTTCCTTTGTAATACTTTTTATAGGGAACGTCGCTCACTGTCGGCACCTTATTCACTGGGTCGAAACCATTGTATGTACTGAAAGAGGCATCAATATCCCGGGTCTGGAAAGCACTTTGGATACTCACACCAACGCGGAAACCGTCTGTCGGCAAAAAAGAAAGACCCGCCGGGTTTGACAAAGCGCCGTCTATATCAATTGCAGCACCTCGCGAAAGTGACCTTAAAAAGGCTGCATGCTGATTCGTATTCGTCAAATATCCTCCAGCGAAAGAAACCAAAGGCATCATCATCAATGCCGCACCTAATACTACTTTTTTCTTCATGTTTTACTTTTCTTGATTACAAAACGGTCGCAAAGATAAATACTTTTTTCAAACACTGCACACTTTTAACAAAAATGTGCCGCACAAAACAGCAAATACTGTGCAAACACATAAGACTAATTAACAATAGAAGAGCCGCAAAGGTAGTAACGTGAAATCAGGTATTAGTTATAATCAAAAAGAATCATCCTAATCAGAAAAGGATATATACAGCAAGTACTAAAGAAGATATACTTACTTTACCCAAAAAGATATACTACAAGTGCCAAGTAAGTATAACTTTGACTATGCCTAAATTTACTTCACAGATTTTACTGTTATT
>NZ_MNQY01000070.1:0-10760 GCF_001915675.1 Parabacteroides sp. merdae-related_45_40
TAATTTTGTTCTCAGATACAAATATAAGGTGGAAATCGCATTTTCCGAGAAAACATCAGCAATAATAAGACAGAAAAGAATGCATAAGAGTTAAGAAATTATAAAGATGAAAGGATGAAAACCACAAAAGTACACTCTATTCTTGTTTTTGTCGCTCAGTACACATTTAGTACGCCTTGCAGAAAGAGAAAGCCCTGATAATCGGTTGATTATCAGGGCTTATTAGTACCCAGACCCGGGATCGAACCGGGATGGAAGTGAATCCATTGGTGTTTGAGACCAACGCGTCTACCAATTCCGCCATCTGGGCATTTGCTTTGAGTAAGTTTGTTTCTCATTTGCGTTGCAAAGGTAGACATTATTTTTAAACCTGCAAACATTTTCCTCTTTTTTTTCATTTTATATCTTCTTAGGATTTATGGATAAACGAAATCCCGGAATATTTCGTTAACTTTGTAAGAGTATAACTAAAAAACAACCTGGATCATCATGAAAGATAATTATTGCATTATCATGGGCGGTGGGATCGGAAGCCGTTTCTGGCCTTTCAGCAGAGAAAGTTACCCTAAACAGTTTCTTGACTTTTTCGGTACAGGCCGGTCGCTACTACAGATGACATTCGATCGTTTCTCCAAGATTATTCCGATCGAAAATATCTATATTGTAACAAATGAGCAATACGCTTCACTTGTAAAAGAGCAACTGCCAGAGTTGGGAAAATCGCAGATATTATTGGAACCGGCACGTCGTAATACAGCTCCTTGCATCGCTTATGCGGCATATCATATCAAAGCTTGCAACCCGAATGCAAATATTGTTGTCGCACCTTCCGATCATCTGATTCTGAAAGAGGACATTTTCCTGAAAGATGTGCAGAAAAGCCTCGACTTCGTAAAAGACAACAATGCACTAGTTACGTTAGGCATTAAACCGAGCCGTCCTGAAACAGGCTACGGATATATCCAAAGCAGTGATATCATGCTGGGCGAATTCACGAAAGTGAAAACTTTTACTGAAAAGCCGGATTTGGAACTGGCAAAAGTATTCATGGAGAGCGGCGAGTTTTTCTGGAATTCCGGTCTTTTCGTCTGGAACGTCAACACCATTTTAGAAGCATTCTCCAAATTTCTCCCCGATATCTCCCTCCGTTTCGATTTGGGCAAAGAAAAATTCAACACAGCGGAAGAACGAGATTTCATCGCCGAGAACTTTCCTTACTGCCTGAATATCTCCATCGACTACGGGATCATGGAAAAAGCGGACAACGTATATATGCTCTGTGTTGACTTCGGCTGGGCCGACCTCGGGACATGGGGATCGCTGTTTGACCTGGCGAAGAAAGACGAACAAAACAATGCGCTCCTAAAAAGTGAAGCGATAATGTACGAAAGCAACGGCAATATCGTTGCCCTCGACAATCCGAAACGCCTCACCGTCATACAGGGCATCAATGATTGCATCGTGGCCGAATCCGGCAATGTTCTCTTGATCTGCAAGAAAGAGGACGAACAACGCATCAAACAATTCGTTGCCGATGCACAGATGAAATATGGCAAAGAGTTTAATTAACTGATAATCGCCAATTAATCAGGCATCTGATAATGATCAAAAAAATGACAATTGACAATCAAAGGCCTGCCTTTTAGTTGTCAATTGTCATTTTTTATTTCTTTCCACCTGTAAAAAGCCAAATTTGCGATTATATGTGTTTAAACCAAAAGTGTCGAAGTCCGAAACAATGACAGCTTATGCTCACAGATAAATATCCAACTCGAAAAGGAGATAAAATTTACCTATTTGAAAAAAGTTGCATAAACTTGTAAAGGAAGTGATTGAAAAACGAATAAATATATGGCAATTAAATACAATATGGAATTTTACACCCACATCACAATCCCCAAAACCCCATTTACATTTTCCTATACGGTGCAAACGGTTCTGCTTGGTTCCTGCTTTGCCGAGAATATAGGAAAAAAATTGGAGGGAAACAAGTTCAAGACCGATTTGAACCCATTCGGTACGCTTTATAATCCTTCGTCCATAGCCGAAGCGATTCGCATGTTACTTCAGCCGGAACAGTTCACAGGAGATGATCTTTTTCAGCATGAAGGGATTTATCATAGCTTCAGCCATCACAGCCGTTTTTCCTCACCTTCGGAAACGGAATGCTTAGCCAACATCAATAGGCGACTGTTCAGTTCCGCTGACACGATACTGAAAGCCCAACGGATGATCCTTACTTTCGGCACGGCATGGGTCTACAAGCTGAAAAGTTCGGGAAAGGTCGTATCCAATTGCCATAGGCTGCCAGAAAAGATGTTCGACCGACAGTTACTTACCGTAGGAGAAATCGTAGCGGAATGGAAAAGTCTGCTTCTATCGCTTTGGAAACAGAATCCAGAGCTGAAGATACTTTTCACCGTCAGTCCGATCCGCCATTGGAAAGACGGAGCACACGGTAACCAGCTCAGCAAAGCTACCCTCCTGCTTGCCATCGACGCTCTGCAAAAGGAATTCCCGGAACACACCGCCTATTTCCCAGCTTACGAAATCATGATGGACGAATTGAGGGAGTACCGTTTCTATGCCGACGATATGCTGCATCCATCCACCACGGCGATCGAATATATCTGGGAACGGTTCACAGGCAGCATGCTTTCACCTGATTCGCTGTCAATTCTTAAAGAATGGAAGGATATCCAAAAGGCCATTAACCACAAGCCGTTTCAACCGGAAAGCGAAGCCTATAAACGATTCATCTCGCAAACTTTGTTAAAGATGGAACGACTTAACGAGAAATTCCCTTACTTTGATATGACAAATGAAGTCGAAATGATTAAAAAGAAGTTCTAAACTTAATTATAGAGAAAAGAATGGAATATTCAATTAAAGAAATCGCCGGGATAATTGGAGCTGACGCCCAAAAATTATATGACGCTCCTGTCAGTATATTGCTTACCGACAGCCGCCGTCTTTCATTCCCCGAGCAAAGTCTATTCTTTGCCCTCCAGACAAAGACCAACGACGGACATAATTATATACAAGGATTATATAAATTACGTGTACGCAACTTCGTAGTCAGCACTTTTTTACCGGAGTTCGAATCGATGCCTGAAGCAAACTTCCTTGTCGTCAAGGATACACTGAAAGCACTCCAGAAGTTAGCGGCCCATCACCGGAAACGTTTCAATATTCCGGTAATCGGCATTACGGGAAGCAACGGGAAAACGATTGTAAAAGAGTTTCTTTATCAATTATTGCACAACGAGTTCAACATCGTCCGCTCCCCCCGGAGCTACAACTCGCAATTGGGGGTTCCGCTGTCGGTATGGCAGATGAGCGACAAAAATACATTAGGCATCTTCGAAGCAGGCATTTCCCAGCCGGACGAAATGGAACGCCTTCAACCGATCATCGCACCAACCATCGGCGTAATCACAAACATAGGGGAAGCGCATCAGGAGAACTTTATCTCTTCCACGCAGAAATGTCTAGAAAAGCTGACGTTGTTCAACGACTGCGAAGCAATCATCTATGATGGCGACGATGCTTTTATCGCCAACTGCATCGAGTCGGCCTGCCTGTCCCACAAAGCAATCACTTGGAGTCGGACAGACTCGGAAGCCCCTTTGTATATCGAATCGATCAAGAAACTGGATTCCGAAACCATTATCCGCTGCACGCTTTTAGGTTTCGACCGGACATACACGATTCCTTTTACGGACGACGCTTCTATCGAAAACGCCATCCACTGTATGGCCGTGATGTTGTATCTGAAACCGACAAGCGTAAACGATATCGAAAAATTCAAGCGCCTCGAACCGGTTGCCATGCGCTTGGACGTAAAGCAGGGTATCAACAACTGCCTATTGATAAACGACACCTATAATTCGGATATCAATTCTTTGGATATCGCCCTCGACTTCCAACAGAGCCGCCGCGTAGAGAAGAATTTAAAATGCACACTAATCCTTTCAGACATCCTGCAATCGGGAACGTTGCCGAAGTCTCTTTATAAGAAAGTTGCGGACTTGGTGCGCAGAAAGAAGATCGATCGCATTATCGGTATCGGCCGTGACTTGAAAGAGTACGGAGGTGCTTTCGATATCGAAAAAGAATTTTACCTGACAACGGATGAATTCATCAAGTCTCCGTCTTTCAAAAAGTTCAAAGACGAATTGATCCTGATAAAAGGCTCCCGCCAATTTCATTTCGAACGTATATCCGAGCTGCTGGAAAAGAAAGTGCATGAGACGATCTTGGAAGTGAACCTGGATGCCGTTGTCCATAACTTCAACTATTACCGCTCAAAGCTGAAGCCAGAAACTAAAATGGTCTGCATGGTCAAGGCTTTCGGATACGGAGCCGGTTCCTATGAACTGGCAAAGACACTGCAAGAACATCGTTGCGACTACCTGGCTGTTGCCGTTGCCGACGAAGGAGAAGAACTGCGCAAGGAGGGCATCTCGATCCCGCTTATCGTCATGAATCCGGAATTCAGCAGCTTCAATGTCTTGTTTGAAAACCAGCTGGAGCCGGAAGTGTACAGTTTCCGTCTGCTCGACGCAATGATAAAAGAGACGGAACGCAGGGGCATCACCTCTTATCCGATCCATATCAAGATCGACACGGGAATGCACCGTTTAGGCTTCCAGCCGGAAGATGTACCGGAGGTTTGCCGTCGCCTGAAAGAACAGAGCGGCGTAGTAGCTCGCTCCGTATTCTCACATCTCGTAGGCAGCGACTCCTATATCTTCGACGATTTCACAAAAAAGCAACTGGATACGTTCACCCGCGTGGCAGCAGAACTGGAAGCCGGGTTGGAATACAAGGTGATCAAGCATATCCTGAACTCGGCCGGAATAGAACGGTTCACCGATTATCAGATGGATATGGTACGTCTCGGCATCGGCCTGTATGGAGTCAGTGCCTCCGGTCAGAAAGGGTTGCGTAACATCAGCACGCTGAAGACGACTATCTTGCAGATACAAAACGTTCCGGCAGGCGATTCCATCGGCTACAGCCGGATGAGCTATGTAAAGCGCGATTCCCGCATCGCGATTATCCCGATCGGTTATGCCGACGGCTTGGACCGTCATTTCAGCAATGGTGGTGGCGAGGTCGTGATTAATGGCCACCGTTGCCCGATCATTGGCAATATCTGTATGGATGCCTGCATGATCGATGTCACCGATACCGACGCACACGAAGGAGACTCCGTCATCATTTTCGGCGAAGAACTCCCTGTCAGCGAACTTTCGGACAAACTAAAGACCATCCCATACGAGATACTTACCTCTATCTCGCCGAGGGTAAAAAGAGTGTACTACAGGGAATAAATATCCGGGGGCCCTATCCTGTCCCAGACTTGAAGGGGTTTCATGTAAGCGATTGCGTATCTTGCACATTTTTACTATCTTTGTGCCGTAACATATTAAAATAAAAGGTATGAGTCATAATTTATTGAAAGGCAAGCGAGGCATTATATTCGGTGCGCTGAATGACATGTCCATCGCCTGGAAGGTGGCTGAAAAAGCCGTAGAAGAAGGAGCAACGATCACACTGAGCAATACACCGATCGCCGTTCGTATGGGACAGGTGGATGCTCTGGCTGAGAAGTTGCACGCCGAAGTTATTCCGGCGGATGCTACGAGCGTGGAAGATTTGGAAACGGTTTTCTCTAAATCAGTAGAAATATTAGGGGGTAAGATAGATTTCGTTTTACATTCCATCGGCATGAGCCCGAACGTGCGCAAGAAGCGTACTTACGATGATTTGGACTACAGCATGTTGGAAAAGACACTGGATATCTCCGCAATCTCTTTTCACAAGATGTTGCAGGTTGCCAAAAAGCAGGATGCCATTGCCGAATACGGTTCAGTGATCGCCCTCTCATATGTGGCAGCACAACGTACATTCTTCGGATATAACGACATGGCAGATGCCAAGAGCCTACTGGAATCCATTGCCCGCAGTTTCGGCTACATCTATGGCCGTGAAAAGAACGTGCGTATCAATACCATTTCCCAGTCACCGACATTGACTACAGCCGGTAGTGGCGTGAAAGGCATGGATCATTTGATGGATTTCGCCGAAAAGATGAGCCCGCTGGGCAATGCCACAGCCGACGAATGTGCAGACTATTGCGTTATGATGTTCTCCGACCTCACCCGCAAAGTCACAATGCAGAACCTCTACCACGACGGTGGCTTCTCAAGCATGGGTATGAGCCTTCGTGCCATGAACCAGTACAGCAAAGGTCTGGAAGAATATACCGACGAAAACGGACACATCATTTACGGTTAAGCCGTAAATCAGGTGAAAGCGGAAAGGTGAAAGTGGAAAGTTTACTTCGTGTTTTCTCAAACTTTCAGCTTTCAACTTTCAATTTTCAACTCATAACGCTATGCTCGTAAAAATATACCCCGAAAACCCCAATCTCAGGGAGATAGACAAGGTGGTCAATATCATGCGCGACGGTGGCCTCGTGATTTACCCGACCGACACCGTTTATGCCATCGGTTGTGACGCGTTGAATGTGCGTGCAGTCGAAAAGATCTGCCAGCTGAAAGGCGTCAACCCGCAGAAAAGTAACCTGTCCATTATCTGTTATGATCTTTCCAATCTGAGCGAATACGCCAAAGTGAGCAACGCTGCTTTCAAGTTGATGAAGAAAAACCTACCGGGCGCCTTTACCTTCATCTTGCCGACCAGCAGTGAGCTACCAAAAATCTACAAGAACAGAAAAGAGGTAGGGATCCGCGTGCCGGACAATAATATCATCCGTACACTTGTACGGGAACTCGGAAATCCGATTTTGACCATGTCTTTGCATGACAAAGACGAGATCATCGAATACAGTACCGACCCCGAACTGATCGAGGAGAAGTATGAAAACCTAGTGGACATCGTCATCGACGGCGGTTACGGAGGTACGGAAGCCTCGACCGTCATCAACTGCACAACAGACGACTTTGAAATCATCCGCCAAGGAAAAGGAGAATTAATCTATTAAGCAAACAAGACAAGATGAACTGGAATCAATTACTCTCCGGCAAACGTTTCGGAATGGAAGAATATCACGAACGCAAACATGAACGCACCGATTTTCAGCGAGACTACGACCGCCTGATCTTTTCCTCCCCTTTCCGCCGTTTACAGAACAAGACTCAGGTATTCCCCCTACCGGGCAGTATATTCGTGCACAACCGTTTGACACATAGCTTAGAGGTCTCCTGTGTAGGACGCTCATTAGGCAACAATGTCGCCAAAGGCCTGATGCTGAAATATCCCGACGGAAGCGTCAATTTCCCGGAAATAGGTTCCATCGTCTCAGCCGCCTGTCTTGCCCACGACATGGGCAACCCGCCATTCGGACATTCAGGAGAACGGGCGATCTCCGCTTACTTTGCTGAAGGTAACGGAAAAAAGTTACAGGAAAAGATTCTCAACGAAGGAGGGCGCTATGAAGACTTTCTTCATTTCGAAGGGAATGCGAACGCCATGCGTCTGCTCACCCACCAGTTCATCGGGCGCCGCAAAGGGGGCTTTGCCCTGACATACAGCACGCTTGCCTCCATCATCAAATATCCGTATTCTTCCGTTTACGCAGGGAAGAAAGGAAAATTCGGTTTCTTCCAGTCGGAAGAGGAGGCTTACCTGCGCATTGCCAACGAATTAGGCATTAGCCGGAACCCGGAAGACGCAAATAGGTTCGTCCGCTATCCGCTTGTTTATTTGGTGGAAGCAGCTGACGATATCTGCTACCAGATCATGGATATCGAGGATGCCTACAAACTGCATATCCTAACAACGGAAGAAGCCATCCGGTTGCTCCTCAATTTTTTCGAAGGGGAACGCCTCGACCATATTGTCCGTGTCATGAAGATGGTAGACGATACCAACGAACAGATCGCCTACTTACGTTCCTGTATCATCGGCCTCTTGGTTGACGAATGTTCCCGCATCTTCCTCGAAAACGAAGAGGATATCCTCAGCGGAACATACAACACTCCGCTTATCGATAACATTTGCGATCAGGCAAAAGCCGCATACGACACCTGCTCAAAAACCGCTTACAAAAAGATATACCGCGCCAAAGAAGTTTTAGACATTGAACTAGCAGGTTACCATATCTTCAGTCATTTGATCGACACGCTGACAGAAGCTGTCATGAACCAGGATCATGCCTACAGTAAGCTCCTGTTGCAACGCATCCCGGAACAGTACGACACAAACGCACCGACCGTCTACGGCAAAGTACAATGCGTCCTCGATTATATCTCCGGCATGACAGATGTATATGCATTGGATTTATACCGCAAGATCACAGGGATGAGCTTGCCGGCAGTCTAATATTCTTCCCTATACTTGCTCTCCTGTTTATCATCAAGAATACTCAGGTAGCTTTTATATCGCGATTCGCTGATATAATGTTCTTCTACGGCACGCAAGACGGCACAGCCCGGCTCATGGCGGTGAGAGCAGTTATTGAATTTGCAATCAGCGGAGAATTTGAATATTTCAGGGAAGTAATGAGCGATTTCCGCACCTTCCATTTCGATCGTGCCAAAACCTTTGATACCTGGAGTGTCAATCAGGTAACCGCCATCCGACAAAGGAATCATCTCAGAGAAGGTGGTAGTATGCATTCCCTTGTTATGGTATTCGGAGATATCGCCGGTACGGAGATTGACACCTGGGATCAGTTTATTGATAATAGTTGATTTCCCCACACCTGAATGACCCGACAATAAAGTGATTCTCCCTTTAAGGTCTTCTCTCAACACATCCAAGCCCTCTTCGGTACGGGCACAAAGCATAGAGCAAGGATAGCCGATCGTCGTATACAGAGTGACCAAATCGTCCAATAATTCCCGGTCACCGCCATGATAGCGATCTATTTTGTTGAAGACTAACTTCACCGGCACACGATAAGCCTCGGCTGTAGCAAGAAAACGGTCGATAAAAACGGTAGTGGTAATCGGATAGTTGACTGTCACGATCAGCATCGCCTGGTCTACGTTCGCGGCGATAATATGCGACTGCTTGGAAAGATTGGAAGCGCGGCGGATGATGTAATTCTTCCGGTCTTCGATCTTGGTGATAAAGGCAGTCCCTTCGGTATTGATATCAATATCGACCCGGTCTCCGACCGCAACAGGATTGGTGGTACGGATATCTTTCAGGCGGAAATTTCCTTTGATCTTACTTTCTATATCGCGACCATCATCGGTGCGTACGGTATACCAGCTACCCGTATTCTTAATAACCAATCCCCTCATGTTAATTGAAAGTTGAAAATTGAAAGTTGAAAGATAAGGAGGAAAGGAAGGATCTATTCCGCCACTTTCAACTCTCAACTCGTTATACCGTCATTATTTCTTTTTCTTTTGCAGCGTAGAGTTCATCTACTTTCTTGATATACTTGTCATGAACCTTCTGAACTTCTGCTTCTGCATCTTTCTCGACATCCTCAGGAGTTCCGTCAGTCTTAATGCTCTTCTTCAATTGCTCAATTGCATCACGGCGAGCGTTACGAATACTGATTTTAGCAGTTTCCGCTTCCTGCTTAGATTGTTTAGCCAACAGACGACGACGTTCTTCCGTCAGAGGAGGAATACCCAAACGAATCACTTCACCATTGTTTTCAGGAGTGATACCGACTTCGGAATCCAATCATGATCGTTCTCGCATCCGGAACAGTTACGGTAGCCACATTTGTCAAAGGAACAGGAGCACCGTAATACATTACTCTCACGCAATCCAAGATTTTCGGATTCGCCTTACCGGCACGAATATGAGACAACTGTTCATCCAAATATTCGATCGCAAAGGTCATCTTCTCTTCTGCCGCCTTTACATACTGCAAACAAAAATAGTAAAGTTTTTCTTTTTGGCAAACTGTTTATGGAAATATGTTATTCCCGAACCGCTGGGACTACTTCAGCTTTGTAAAAAGGAAAAGCAGGTAAAACACTCCGACTGCCAAAACCAGCAAGGCGCCTGTCTGCGAATGAAGAGCATCAGAAGCAAAGCCCATCAAGAGCGGAAAAACCGTTCCACCGAAAAGTCCCATAATCATCAAGCCGGATACTTCGTTCTGCCGTTGGGGCATCGACAATAAAGCCTGAGAGAAAAGGATGGAGAAGACGTTCGAATTGCCATATCCGACCAAAGCGATGCTGACATATAGCAGAGCCTTGCTGTCGAACAAAAAGAAACCCGCCATCGAAGCTACCATCAACACGACACTGACAACAAAAAATTTCTTCGGTGTCCAATGGGCCAGGATCAACGAACCAGTCAGGCAACCGACCGTACGGAAGATAAAATAGAGGCTCGTTGCAAACGCTGCCGCATGTATGTCCATCCCCAACCGTTCCATTAGGATCTTCGGGGCGGTAGTATTCGTGCCGACATCTATGCCGACATGACACATGATACCGACAAACATCAACAGGATAAACGGGTTACCCAATAAGGCAATGCATTCGGCAAATGTGGAAGGTTTGCCTTCAGGTGCCTCTTCCTTGATAGAAGTCGCCCCCAACAGTAAAATCGCCACAATTGCTATCACCATATAGATCGGAAACAGTACACGCCAGCCCAATCCCAGCGAAGGGATCGCCGCAGTCGCTCCCCACATGGCGATATAGGGCGCCAGAAAAGAAGCGATCGCCTTGACAAACTGCCCGAAAGTCAAACTACTCGCCAACTTATCTTCAGTAATAATATTAGAGAGAAGCGGGTTCAGAGAG
>NZ_MNQY01000071.1:0-9807 GCF_001915675.1 Parabacteroides sp. merdae-related_45_40
TCGGTCATCGCACTCCTGCTTTACCGTCCGGTCATGAAAAAGATCATTACTTTAGATGAAGTGAAGACTACATTCGATGCGGATGTCACCCTGATCATCAGCCGTCTGCTGAAGACTTCGGATCTTTACGCCCGCAATACGGCTGTCGACTCCGAGAACTTCCATAAACTGCTGTTCTCGTTTGCCGAAGACGTACGCGTGATCCTGATCATGATCGCCGACCGCCTTTGCCTGATGCGCCTCGGCAAACAATTGAAGAATGACGAGGACCGGAAACGGCTGGCAACGGAAGTTTCCTATCTATACGCCCCGCTCGCCCACCGCCTCGGCTTGTACACGATCAAAAGCGAACTGGAAGACTTGTCGCTAAAATATACCGACCGCAAGCAATACGATTTTATCAAGCAGAAGCTGAACGAGACGAAACGTTCGCGCGACGCCTACATCGCCGAGTTCATCACCCCTATCAAAAGCAAGCTGGAGGAGGCTGGGTTGCGGTTCGACATCAAGGGACGCACGAAGTCCATCCACTCCATCAACAACAAGCTGAAGAAACAGAACATCCCGTTCGAAGACATATACGACTTGTTTGCCATCCGCATCATCCTCGACACGCCGTATGAGAAGGAACGTTCGGACTGCTGGCAAGTCTACTCGATCATCACCGATATGTACCAGCCGAACCCGAAACGCATGAAGGACTGGATATCTATCCCGAAAACGAACGGTTACGAAAGTCTACATATCACCGTGATGGGACCACAGAACAAATGGGTGGAAGTGCAGATCCGTACCCGCCGCATGGACGAAATTGCCGAACGGGGACTGGCTGCCCATTGGAAATATAAAGGGGGAAAAGCAGAAAGCGGGCTGGACGAATTCCTGAACACCGTCCGTGCCGCCCTGGAAACGAAAGAGAACAACCCGCTCGACCTGATGCAGGATTTCAAGATGGACCTGTACAAGGACGAGATCTATGTCTTCACCCCGACAGGCGAACTAATCAAGCTGGCCAAAGGGGCGACCGTGCTCGACTTTGCTTTCGCGATCCATACCAAGTTAGGATGCAAATGCGTCTCGGCAAAGGTGAACGAGAAGAATGTACCTATTAAATATACCTTGAACAACGGCGACACGGTCTCCATCGTCACCGCTCCCACCCAGACACCCAAACGTGACTGGCTGAACATCGTCGTCACCTCGAAAGCGCGGGTCAAGATCAAACAGGCACTCCGCGAAGAGACTGCCAAGGCGGTGGACTTTGCCAAAGAGATGCTGCAACGCCGCTTCAAGAACCGGAAGATCGAGATGGAGGAACCGATCCTGATGCGTTACATCAAGAAAAAAGGATTCAAGACCGTCACCGACTTCTACGTCGAGATTGCCGAAGAACGCCTCGACCCGAACCAGGTGATCGACGAATACCTGGAACAGCTCCGCCGGGAAACGGAAACGAACGACCACACCGAAGTCCGCAGTGCCGAAGAATACATCACGACAACCGAAGTGGAAGAAATCTCGACCAACAAGGATGTCCTGGTGATTGACAAGAACCTGACGGGCATCGAGTATAAGTTGGCGAAGTGCTGCAACCCGATCTATGGCGACGAGGTGTTCGGTTTCGTCTCCACGCAAGGCATCAAGATCCACCGGATGGACTGCCCGAACGCACAGGAAATGTTCAGCCGTTTCGGTTACCGCATCATCCAGGCCAAATGGAGCGGTAAGGGGGACAACGGATATATCGTCACGCTCCGGGTTATCGGCCGTGACGACATCGCGATCGTCACCAACATCACTTCCGTCATCAGCAAGGAAACGGGCGTCACGCTCCGCTCCCTGAACATCGACTCGGTAGACGGGATCTTCCAGGGAAACTTCACGGTTATGGTGCGCGACACGACGGCGTTAAACATGCTGACCAAGAAGATCAATGCTGTGAAAGGGGTAAAGACGGTCGAAAGGTTAAACTCCTGAAACGAGTTATCCGTTGCAAACGAAATTGCATTCATAGCCCAATAGAAAATATGACGGACGGAATCAACACACTGCGCTATTCGGATTTTTTCCTGGCCATGTACTTCGACGGAGGAAAAAGTTGCTTACATCGGAACCATTCCCATGTGTTAGTTTACATGTACTCCGGTGAAATGGTCATTGATGAAAGAGAAAAAACCACCCGGCTGCATAAAGGTGATTGCGCCTTTATCCGCAAGGACTTCAGTGTACAAATGACCAAGCAGGCATGGAACGGGGAACAGTTCAAAGCCATATTCCTGATGTTTACCCCCAAATTCTTGCGTGGTTTTTACAATCGTCTGGACCGGGATGCAATACCCAAAGATGCCAAGCGAGATGAAATAAGCTTGTACAAGCTGCCGTCCAACCGCCCCGATATCGTAAGTCTGTTCGAATCCATGACACCTTACTTCGATTCGAACATCCAGCCGACAGAGGAGTTATTGCAACTGAAAATGATCGAAGGTATATATGTGTTGCTTAATACGAGCAAGAACCTGTATGCTTCTATCTTCGACTTTACGGACCCGTGGAAAATCGACATACTGGAATTCCTCGAAAGTAATTACATGAACGATATATCGATGGAAGAGATCGCCAATTATACCGGCCGCAGCCTATCCACGTTCAAGCGGGACTTTAAAAAGTGCAGTACGCTTTCCCCGCGGGAATGGTTGATACGCCGTCGTCTCGAAGCCGCCCGCGAGTTGATACGGAAAGGGGGACGCAAGGTATCGGATATCTGCTTTGAAGTAGGATTCAAGAACCTTTCCCACTTCTCGAAGATTTATAAAGAAACGTACGGCATTCCTCCGACAGAGGATACACAACCGGGAATCAGTCTCGCATAGGTTGCGGGACTTTTTTATTTGTGGACTTTCCAACAAAGCATTTTGAACCACACAACAAAACCATTGCGCCACTCCCCGCCTACCTTTGCATCAGAAAACGAAATAAAGAAAGAATAACATGAAGACTATCTTTGAAAAAGATTTATCGGGCGAAATGGTTTCGCCCAATGAGCCGGGTTACGAAGCGTTGATCACCGACATTTTCGCCACCATCCGAACCGCTACGGAAATGAATACAGGTTACCACACACCTGAAGAAGTACACGAATATATGGGCCGGATTCTCGGCAAACCCCTCGAAGAGAGCACGACGGTACTGCCGCCGCTCTACATCGACTACGGTAAGCCTGTCACGATCGGGAAGGGATGTTTCATCCAGCAGTGTTGTACCTTCTTCGGACGCGGCGGCATCACGATTGGCGATGATGTATTCATTGGTCCGAAGGTCAACCTGATCACCATCAACCACGACCCGGACCCGGAAAACCGCAGCGCGACCTACGGCCGTCCGATAGTAATCGAAGACAAGGCATGGATCGGCATCAATTCAACCATCCTTCCGGGAGTACGCATCGGCTACGGAGCTATCGTCGGAGCCGGTAGCGTAGTGACTAAAGACGTGCCTCCCATGACAGTGGTAGCCGGCAATCCGGCAAAATTCATCAAGAAGATAGAAACGGGGAAAGGTATAAACGATAAATTAGATTAAGTTACTGATTGACAACGCTCCCGATTCTCACAGTTCTCAAGCCTATGAGAACTTTTTCTCATCATCATGAGAATTTATTCTCATAGGCATGAAAAAAAATACTCATCAGCATGAGAAAACTTTCCCATGCACACAAGAAAGTTTTCTCATGCCTATATGACATTTTTCCCGTGCCTACGCCCAAACACTCTCCTTGGCATAAGAAAAATATAAACTTAGGATTTACCAACTATACCCTTCCTGATATTCATCATAAACCGGTTCGGTATCGATTCCGTTATTGACGAATATCTGCCGGATATGCTCCTGTTCGGAAGGCGTGACATGGCGTTCTTTATGAAGAATCCGGTAAAACATGCTTCGCCCGAAATAATAATAAACCTGTCTTCTGACCGCAATCGCCTTTCGATAATTCAAGTCGTCAAACATACGGCTGATCCCCAATCCGTACACAGCCATCCGGTCAGCTTTGAAATACCGGCAATTTTCACCATCCGGCGAAACATTATTCGGGTTTATGACAGGCACGGAATGCCTGCTCTCCGGAATCCGAAGGGCAACTTGATGACGGAGGCATTTATCAGCCACTTTACACTGCCCGCAAAAGCAATGAGAAAAATCGAAAGGGACGGATTCGTAATTAAATTCAGGCTTCATCTGTTCTTCTTTTTATAATTATTGTCAATCATTCCTTTACCGGTTTCAGCCCCATCTTCTCCGCCCGTTGGAGCATAAAAGTATGGGCCGCCTCGTATTCGTTCGGGATCACGCCGTCGAGGATCGCGTTCTTGATGGCTTCTTTCAGGACACCGACCGGCTGGGAAGGGGGAAGTCCGAATGTTTCCATAATTTCCTCGCCTGTCACAGGGGGCTGGAAGTTGCGGACACGGTCTTTCTCTTCTATATCGGCGAGCTTGCTGCGTACCTTCTGGAAATTGGCCAGGAAACGACGTACCTTTTCGGGATTCTTGCTCGTGATATCAGCTTCGCAAAGTTTCATCAAGTCGTCTATATCGTCGCCCGCATCAAACAGCAAGCGGCGGATAGCGGAATCCGTCACCTCATCGTCGGACAAGGCGATCGGGCGCATGTGCAGGCTGACCATCTTCTGGACATATTTCATCTTCTCGTTCATCGGCAGCTTCATCTTGCGGAAGATGCCGGGAATCATCTTCTCACCAATGAAATTATGATTGTGGAACGTCCAGCCCAGGCGCGGGTCGAAACGCTTCGTCGCCGGCTTGGCTATATCATGAAAAAGGGCACTCCAGCGCAACCACAGGTTATCAGAGGTCTTGCTCAGGCGGTCGAGCACCATCAAGGTATGGGCGAAGTTATCCTTATGCCCGATCCCTTCCTTCGTCTCCACTCCTTTCAGGGCACAGAGTTCGGGGAAAATCAGCGGCAGCAATCCGCAACGTTCCAGCAGGTCGAAGCCGACAGAAGGTTTCGGCGAAAGGACGATCTTATTCAACTCATCCACAATACGCTCTTTCGAGATGATCGAGATGCGCTCCTTGTTCCGTTCGATCGCATCGAAAGTGTCGGGATCGATAAAGAATCCCAACTGGCTGGCAAAGCGGACGGCACGCATCATGCGCAACGGATCGTCGCTAAACGTAATATCCGGATCGAGAGGCGTACGGATCAGCAAATTATCCATATCGGTCAAGCCATCGAAAGGATCGACCAGTTCACCATACCGGTTCTTATTCAGGCAAAGCGCCAGAGCGTTGATCGTAAAGTCACGGCGGTTCTGGTCGTCTTCGAGCGTCCCGTCTTCGACAATCGGCTTGCGGCTGTCATGCGTGTAGGATTCCTTGCGGGCGCCGACAAACTCCAGTTCCAGATCGCCGGCTTTCACCTGTGCCGTACCGAAGTTCTTGAAGACGGACAGATAAGCTCCCCGTCCCAATTTCCGGGCAACAGCTTTCGCCAGCTCGATTCCGCTCCCGACGGCAACGACATCGATATCTTTGGAAGGACGATGCAGAAAGATATCCCGCACATAACCGCCTATCACATATGCTTCAACTCCCAATTCATCCGCCGCCTCCGAAATCAAATGAAACGGTTTCGCCGAAATATGTTTTAATATGTCTTCTTGTTCTATATACATATATATATTGTTTATCAACAAATTTATCTGTTACTTTTGGCTTGATCCAAAAGTAACAGACACGCAAAGATAGGAAAATTCTTGCGGGGATGCTAATTCTCTCTTTTTCCAATATCTTTGCAGGGAATAAAAGTAGTAGACAATTAAAGAAGTATCATAATGAAAAAGTCAGCAATCTGTATAACACTTGCAACCCTGGCACTGGCCGGTTGTAACAATGACGAGAAGAATGCACAGGCAAGGCTGGACAATGCCAGAAGCATGTATGAACAGAATGAGTTCTTTGCTGCCAAAAATGAAATCGACAGCATCCGCATCCTATACCCGAAAGAGTTCAAGGTGATCCGGGAAGGTCTGACACTAATGCGCCAAGTGGAGCAAAAGGAGGCGGAACGCAACTTGGCCTTTTGCGACAGCCTGATCCCTGTCAAGCAACAGGAATTGGAAGGATTGAAGAAAGGTTTTAACTTCGAAAAGGATTCCGCCTATAACGAAATCGGCAATTATGTCTCCAAGCAACAGACTATCGAACGCAACATCCAGCGTTGTTACATCCGTTCTGGCGTAAACGAGAAAGGAGAGATGTACCTGGCAAGTGTTTATTTCGGAGGCAAGCCAATCAATCATACCGGCATCAAGTTGAGTATCCAGGACGGCCTTTTCGCCGAAACGCCTGCCATTCCTTACGACGGCGGCCTGAACTACCATTTCAAGGACTTAGGGAATACGACCGAAGTCGTGACCTATCAAGGAGAAAAATGCGAAGATGCCGTCAAGTTCATTTTTGCCAATAAAGAGAAGCGCATCAAGGTTGAATATACGGGAGGCAAGCCTTATATCCTCTACATTGCCGATGCGGATAAGAAAGCAATCGCCTCGACCTATGAACTGGCTGTCGTATTAAGCGACATCGAAAAGCTGACGAAAGAGAAGGAAAAGGCCACTAAGAAGTTGGCTTATCTGGAAAAGAAGCTTTCAGGTGAGAAATAAAAACATCTCCAAAAATTACTAAAAAGAAAGGCGGCTCCCTTTGCAGGAGGCCGCCTTTCTTTTTTTATAAGATCATCGTCCTTATTTTACAATCACTTTGTAAGTGGCGTCACCTTCGACTGTTACCAATACAATGCCGGATGTTGCTGGCATTGAGAAGTATTCAGAATTTGCTCTGCGAACACCGATTGTCTGTCCTAAGATATTAGATAAAGTGATCATCTTACCGGAAGCATTCGTCACGATAACCTGACCGTCATTGCTGATCACCTTGATCTCGGAGACGTTCATCTCTTCGTTGGCTGTCGGAGCGGAAGCAGTTTGTACTTCGAATGCTGCACTCGGAGTGGTCTGCATAACGGCAAAACCGTTCACAACACCTACATAAGGCTTACCATTCTCATTCAACTCTTTCTGATTTTCCAGATAATAACCGCCTTCTTCTGCAGTCTTGAATGCGAAGAGAGCAGGGTTGTTCTTCATTGTCTTAATCGAGTCGTGAGAGATGAACATTGCATAAGTATCGGCATCGATACCTGCTCTTGTTGTATCTTTGGCAGCTAAGTAATAGCGAATATTGGCTTCGGCTTTGCCACCATTAGCGACACCGGAAGAAATAAAATACAATTGTTTACCAGCAATGACTGTATCTTGTTCAACCCACAAACTAAAATAATCTGCTTCATAATTTGCTTTTGTAATCGGATTACCTTCATCTTTCATTTCAGCAAAGAAGTTCAGCGGATTCATCGCCAAAGCATTGTTGTTATAAGCCAAACGCTTGTGAGCACTTGCAAATGAAGCATATTCGGGGGCGTCAACGGCTTCAAGGTTTACGTAAGCTGCTTTCTCTGACAACTGTACACAAGAAGTATTGACATTCATACCTACATACTGATTAGTAGAAGACAACATAGCATACTTTTC
The DNA here is from genome assembly GCF_001915675.1 of Parabacteroides sp. merdae-related_45_40. NCBI lineage: Bacteria > Pseudomonadati > Bacteroidota > Bacteroidia > Bacteroidales > Tannerellaceae > Parabacteroides > Parabacteroides sp. merdae-related_45_40. The sequence continues at coordinate 7,616 of NZ_MNQY01000071.1, forward strand.
AGCAGTAGCATCAGAAATAAATCTAAAAGATTCAGCAGTTCCAACAGATGAGAACTTCAGACTATCATTCTGTTTTGCGAGCATATCTTTATTAAACATTGCTCTTAACTTATATGAAGTGACAAACAAGGTATCTAACAAACTCTTTGCACCACCAGCTTCTTCAACTTTATCCACTACCAACTTAAAGATTGCTGCATCTTTTGCATCACCGACTTTACCTTTCAAGATAGAATCTGTAGTATATGCATAAATATTACTTACTCCTGTTGTTCCAGAAACCAAGTTCAGTACATAACCGTTAGCGTTCAATTCTTCTTCCGTAAAATAGAGAGAACCTAAATACTTATCATTCAGATTAACCTCTTGTTTAAATATTTTCACGGAGTCAGAACCAAACAAATAAGTGTTTTCTTTTCCTTGTACAGCAAAAACTTCCTGATCTACGATCATACTTGAATTTGATTGACGATCAACAACAGAATATTTACCATTATTTTCTTTAATATACCACTGACCTCTTGCCAAATTCATAGAAGGAACGCTGTCACCTCCCATAAAGGCATCTTTCGTCACATAATATTTACCGTTATCAGCACCTTCGCTTACCTTCTGTAAGAAGTAAACGCCTGTACCGGTCGGGATTGTAACAGGAGTTCCTTTTGAAACATTAATCAAAGGAAGTTTACCCTGCAAAGGCTGAGCACCCACTCCAAACTTAGACACAGTTAAAACCTTGGTATTGCCAACCTGAGCATAAACAACGCGAACCGTATCACCCACTTCTGTATTAACGTCTAAATTATCATCAAAATCAGGAGCTCCTGCAACAAACATTGCAATAGAATCATTCTGCAAATTGACAACAAACTTAAAGTGCTTGCAAAGCTCATTAGGACGCAAAACTTTACGAATTGAATCTAATGCAAACCCTGCACCAAATACATCCTCTTGATTATTGATTGTCGTTTTGAGTGTATCAACACCTAAAAACTTCTTTACACCATTTGAATATGCTTCATCACCTTTCACCTGCAAAGTCATAAAACCTTTATCTCCAACAGAATTAGCAATCAAATCTTCACCTGTAAAGATATTCCCTTCATATTTATCACCAAATGTCAACTGAAAAGTACTGAAACCATCGCCGAGATCCTGCGGGGTCATGGTCATTGTGTCAGGCTTAGTTACAGCCAACTTCAGCTCACTTCCTCCAGTAAAAACAATGCCATCATTAGCACCTAAAGCCAATGTCATTTTTTTACCATCACTTAGTGAAGCACTTAAACTGCCTCCATCTGTAAACGTCCATTTGCTTACGCCAGCAGCCAAAGTAGGCTTAGCATCTTGAGATGCAGCAAAAGATAAAACAGCATTTGTCTTTTTGTTCTTAAATTGATAAACTGTTCCAGCAGTTTCTGTTATTCCCGTAATTTCCCAAAGAGCGGAATCACGAGCAGCTTTATTCACATTCTCAAATGAAGTGATTTCTTTCACTACTACCGAATCAGCCTTGTTACCATCCAAAGACAAGTATTTATTACCACTCTTCAAGTAATAATAATTACCGACAGTCCAATCATCACTTGCCGCACTCGCCGCAGTAAAAGTTCCTACTGTCATTAAGGCCGCAGCCAAAAGTGTAAATTTTTTATTCATATGCAAATTGTTTAATCATTTAATCCTTTAACAGAGGCAAAGATAGAAAAGTTCAGTCGCACAAAATTATAATCTACTATAAAAGATACTTACATCTGGGCATAATGTACAAAAGCGCCATTATCCGTGCCATAATAAAAAAGGCTCGCCACCAAAGTGACGAGCCGGGAATCATTTTCTCTTATAATCAAATAATAATACTAAAGTAATGAAATAAAGTTCTTAATATCTTATACTTATATCGTCCTTGTTAATTATTATAATGATTGACAAAGATAAATCTTTTTATCCAAAGTCCGTAAGCGTCTCCGCGATGCTACCATTGTTCTTCAAACAAGAGTATTTAGCTTTGTCATCAAAAAAAGATGAAAGCAGAAACTCGTTTTCCCCGTACACGCCCTCATTACGACAGTTTTCAAACCTTTTGCCGTAAACAAGGGGTACGTTATAAAGGAGTGATGCAATGGATGCATCGTCATAATCGAAGCGTAGGAAGTTTACGTTTGGAAGTATTATTGGAAAAAAACGGTAAT
>NZ_MNQY01000072.1:0-7406 GCF_001915675.1 Parabacteroides sp. merdae-related_45_40
GAATGCGTTTGAGAAGAAGTTTTTTGATGATATCAGGAAGTTTGCCTTCTATGATGCCTTGAACCGGGCTTGCATCGAGAATGAAGCAAAAGATATTCCTGCACTAATCGCTCTCGGACAGTATAAGGCTGTTGTCTCCAACCTGCTGGAGTCGAAAGGACTGAACTACGGACAGCTTCCGAAAGGTCTGTTGCTTTTTCATTCTTATCCGCAGACAGCCCGTACGGCGATGGAAGAACATCTGGCCGAAGGTGCGATGTATGCGAAGAACAATGCCGGCGAAGTGAATATACATTTCACTGTGTCGCCCGAACATAAGGCGCTGTTCGAACAGTTGGTTGCTGCAAAGACGGGAGATTATGAAGAGAAATTCTCTGTCAAATACGATATTTCTTTCAGCGTGCAGAAACCGAGTACCGATACGATTGCTGCCGATATGGAAAACAATCCGTTCCGCGACAAGAACGGTAACCTGTTGTTCCGTCCGGGTGGCCACGGTGCTTTGATCGAAAACCTGAACGATGTAGATGCCGATGTGGTGTTTGTCAAGAACATCGACAATGTGGTTCCGGACAGTTTCAAATGCTCGACCGTTATCTTCAAGAAGGTGATCGCCGGTGTGCTGGTCTCTTTGCAAGAACGCATCTTCAAGTATTTGGAGCTGATCGACAGCGGCAAGTATTCGCACGACCAGGTGGAAGAGATGATTCATTTCTTGCAGGAGGAGTTGTACGTGAAGAATCCGGAAACGAAGTTGTTGGAAGATGCCGAGTTGATCCTTTATATTAAGAGTAAGCTGAACCGCCCGTTGCGTGTCTGCGGTATGGTGAAGAATGTCGGTGAGCCGGGCGGTGGCCCGTTCCTGGCTGTCAACCCGGATGGAACTGTCTCTCTGCAAATTCTCGAAAGCTCGCAGATTGATTTGAAGGATCCCGAAAAGAAAGCGATGTTCGAAAAGGGCACGCACTTCAATCCGGTGGATCTGGTATGCGCGTTGAAGAACTATAAGGGCGAGAAGTTCAACTTGCCGGATTATGTAGATAAGAATACCGGTTTTATCTCTTATAAGAGCAAGGACGGTCGCGAATTGAAAGCATTGGAATTGCCAGGTTTGTGGAATGGTGCGATGAGCGACTGGAATACAATCTTCGTCGAAGTTCCTATCGAGACCTTCAATCCGGTCAAGACGGTAAATGATCTGCTGCGGCAGGAACATCAATAAACAAAAAAGCCGTCCGAAATGAATCGGACGGCTTTTTCGTATGGCAATAGAACCACAGAGATTACACTCTTCTTTCTTTGATTCTTGCTTTCTTACCGGTAAGAGCACGCAGGTAATACAATTTAGCGCGACGTACTTTACCATACTTGTTAACCGTGATGCTTTCGATAAACGGAGATTCGATCGGGAAAATACGTTCTACACCTACGTTTTCAGACATCTTACGCACTGTGAAGCGTTTTTTGTCACCATGACCTGAGATGCGGATTACGACACCTCTGTACTGCTGGATACGTTCTTTGTTACCTTCTTTGATACGGTAAGCTACTGTAATAGTGTCACCACTCTTGAATGCAGGAAATTCCTTTTTCGTAGCAAACGCTTCGTTTACAACTTTAATTAAATCCATTGTTTTATAGCTTTTTAATTGTAATTTTTAATGAAACGCAATATAACGGGCTACTTGTCCCGACAGAGATTACGCAAAGCGGATGCAAAGTAACGAAATAATTATTTGATACGCAAGTAGCAGTCTGAAATAAATTTTACTTCAGCCACTTATCGGCAAACTTAATGTAGTTCTCCCAGTCGAAATCCGTCACATCATGCACTCCGGTACGATTGTGGTAGGCGACACGGTTCATGATCGGCATGTTGACCGTCGGCATCGTGGTCGTTTCCAGTCCTTTCATTCCGTAGAGCTTATAGACTTCTCCGGCGTATGCGGTTGAAAGAAATTCACCTTTCGGATCGGACCAGCGGTCTTCTTCGGCGCTTGCCACATAAAGGGGGCGGGGAGCGATGAGGGCCAATAGCTCGTGCTGGTCGATCGGCAGTTCACCTTCTTTCTTGTTATACCTGCGGAAGTTCTTGCAGAACCAGTGAGGGAACGCGTGGTTGATCCGGTTGACAGTTTCACCCACCTGCCGTCTGGATAGGGCTGCTCCGCCACATCCGGATTCGTTGGAGATGACGATTGCAAAACGCGGATCGGTAGCGCCAGCCCAAAGGGAGGTTTTGCCCAAGCGGGAATGTCCCATCAGGATGATTTTGGAGGCATCGACCTGCCAGTCTGTTTCGAGGTAATCCATCACCCGACTGTAACCCCATGCCCAGGCGGCGATTGCTTGTCCGCCGTCTGCCGGAATGTCTCCTTCAGATGGATGACCGAAGAGGGCGAGAATACTTTCCGCATATCTGTCCTTGCTGTCGGGGAAGAAGTCGAAGTAATGGACGGTGGCCAACCCGTAACCGGCGTCGATGATCTTTTCCACCGGCCAGCGCGATGCTTGGTTGCCGCGTGGGCGGTCGGAATATTGCGACGGGATGATGTCCGGGTCCGAAGAAACTGTCTGATTCCCCTGGAAGTTGAAATGCAGGAATACCGGCACTTTTGTTTTGACATGGTTCGGCAGATACATCAGCAGCAGGGCTTTCCGTTCTATACCGTTATGGCTGAATGTGATTTCGATTTGTTTGCGGGTGGCGCTGCCGTTGACCGCACTGTGGTTGTCGTTCAACTTCTTGTAGGACACATCCACCTTGTCCGCCGGCATCTTTCCGTATACCTGTTCGGTAAAGACGGACAGCAATTCCGGGCGTCTGATCTGTTCCCATTGTTGCACAGTTGTTATTTCCCGGCCGTCGCTAGTCTTTAACAGAGCGGGCAGGGTATAAGGGGGAATTTTGCTTTCGTCGTAATTCGCTTCATCGGCTTCCTGGGCATGTCCCGCCAATAGGCTGCAACTCCAAAGGCACAGGAAGAATATGGCTTGTCTCATAACTGTCGTTTTTTTTATTTTTAATTTCCTTATATCTGTGAATAAGGCAATGGTGAGAGGAGCAGACTGGTGTTTCGGGTGGCTGTATAGGCATATTCCGGCAGGTTCTTGATCCGTTGCCAGTCCGGATGTGCCCGGAATTTGTCCCAAGCGGCATTGCGTGTCGGTTCGTCCTTGTACCAGGTGAGGTACATCACCGCCGGCATGATCGGACCGGCCAGTACCTCCCCGTAGCAAACGGAGTTGATGCCGACCTTGTCGAAGACATCTATTTCATCTTTATTGAACATCGCGACTTTCCGCTGGTTGGCCTCTTCGTTGGGACTGTGGTACGTCCTGAGTTCGAACATCGTCCGGCTCTTGTCCGGCATCAGAAGGGAAGGTACTTTGTCGAAAGCTTCGCACAGGAAACTTTCGAAATTGAAGTAAGCCGGGTTGGGAGCCGTCTTGTCGAAATAAGGCTGTGCCGCTTTTCTGAATACCGTGTCGTCCCAGATGGTCCGTTTCACCTGATGATAAGTCGTGATGTCGGGATAAATGAACAGCAGCAGACGCCGTTCTTTTTCCTCTTTTTTATAAGGGACGAAAGCGCCGGCTTTGATCTTCTTCCGGTTATAGGCAGGGATCAGTGTGTCGCGGAAAAAGCCGTCCAGGCCGTCCGCATCTCCTTCCAGCGTGTAGATTCGCCATTCGTATAGCTGCTTTCCGGATGGAGCGGGTTTTTCGGAGGTTGCGGCTATCCCCTTGATGGCCGGAAGCGTAGCCAACATACCTGTCAGCTTCATAAAGTGCCTTCTTTGCATGGTTCTATAGAATTTAGATTAAAAAATAGTTAGTAAACACTTCAAAGGTAGGAAATATCAGGGTAATTTCCGTACATTTGTTTTGATTTATGATTTATGAATTATGATTTATTAGAAAGACATTGTGATCATTATTTATAAATCATAAATTATAAATCATAAATTTCAACTCTTTCGATGAAGAAAATATATATCTTTTTATTTAGTTGTGTTACCGTTCTTTCCGCTGTCGCACAGACGACGCCGAACCTTTACCGGGCAGTGGACAAGGAGAAAATGAATCACTGGGTGGACTCCGTCTTCGATGCGATGAGTTATGACGAACGTATCGGGCAACTCTTTATGGTCATCGCCAATCCGAAATCCGACACCCGCAATATGCAACGCCTGATGCGTTATGTCAACGAAATAAAGATCGGCGGCATCCTTTTCCATAAAGGTGATCCGGTCACGCAGGCCGAGGTGACGAACCGCCTGCAAAAAGCCTCCCGTGTCCCGATGCTCGTGTCGCTGGACGGCGAATGGGGACTTTCCATGCGCCTCTCCGGTACGACCCGTTTCCCGAAGAACATGATGTTGGGGGCGATTGAGGATAACAGCCTGATAACCGAATACGGCAAGGAAGTTGCCCGGCAGTGCAAGGAGATGGGAATCCATATCAATTTCGCACCCGATATGGATGTCAACAGCAATACCGACAACCCGGTGATCGGCCTCCGCTCCTTCGGCGAGAATCCTGAGGCGGTGGCCGACAAAGGGCTTGCGTATGCCCGTGGGCTGGAAGGGCAGGGCATCCTGTCTGTCGCCAAGCATTTCCCCGGACATGGCGATACCGCCGAAGATTCCCATTATACGCTGCCTGCCGTTCATCATGACCGGGCACGCCTGGACAGTGTGGAGTTGCTGCCTTTCAAGCGTTATATCTATGACGGCTATGCCGGCGTGATGACCGGACACCTGTATGTCCCGGCGTTGGACAAGGCACGCAATAAGCCGGTCTCCATGTCCCGTGCCGTCGTCACCGACCTGCTGCAAAAAGAGCTCGGATTCCGAGGGCTGTGCTTTACCGACGCTTTGGCGATGAAAGGCGCTACTACCCGTAAATCCGATAACCCTTCCGTAATGGCGCTATTGGCGGGCAATGACATCCTTTTGGCTCCGGCTGCGCCGATTAACGACTTTGCAGCCGTGAAGGAGGCCTTGGAAGAGGGTATTTTGGACAGGGAAGAGATAGAAGCGAAGATCATCAAGATCCTGCAATATAAATACATCGCAGGGCTGAACGACTATCGCCCGGTCGAGACGAAGGGATTGTCCGAACGCCTGAACTCTCCCCATGCCGCATGGTTGGCCGCCAAGTTGAATGAAGAAGCGATCACCCTGCTGAAGAACGAGGGCGACATCATCCCGTTGAAGCAGCTCGATAAGAAAAAGATCGCCGCCCTGTCTATCGGTGACGGGGTAGGGAACGAGTTCCAAAAGATGCTGGGGCGCTACGACTCGGTCGCCTGTTTCAGCATCAGCCGGAATGCGACGGCAGCCCAAGTGCAGAGTGTATATAAGAAATTGGAGAAATACGATGTGGTCATTTGCGGCGTGCATACGGTCCGCATTCCGGAAAGCCCGGCTCTGCGCGAGCTGGCGGCAAAGAAGGAACTGGTCTATGCCTTTTTCACCTTGCCCTATTTTTGTAAAGCATATAAACCTTCCATCCTGAAAGCCAAAGCGGTCGTAATGGCCTACGAGGGCACACCGCTTGCTCAGAAATATGCGGCGCAAGCCATCTTCGGCGGTATTGCGGTTAAAGGGAAGCTACCGGTTTCCATCCCTACCCTCTACACGGCGGGGACGGGCATGTTTACCGAAAAGACACGTCTCGGTTATCACGAGCCGGAAGAAGTGGGGGCAAGTCCCGAACGTTTGGACGTGATCGCCTCTATCGTGGAAGACGGTTTGGAACAGAAGGCGTTTCCCGGTTGCCAGGTGCTCGTTGCCAAAGATGGCATGATTATCTATGACAAATCGTTCGGCTATTTCGACTACGACAAGAAACAGGCTGTTGATGAAAACTCCGTCTACGACCTGGCTTCTTCCTCCAAAGCGGCGGGGACCTTGCTAGCCGTAATGAAAGCTTATGACGACAAGAAGTTCACACTGAACAATAAGATCTCCGATTTTATACCCGAACTAAAGGATTCGGATAAAAAGAATTTAGCTGTCAAAGACCTCCTCTACCACCAGTCCGGGCTGACGCCGACTATCAACTTCTATCTGAACGCGATCGACAAGGATAGTTATAAAGGTAGCTTGTACAGTAATGCGAAGAACCAGACGCATCCGGTCCGTTTCGACGCCCGGACCTATGTGCGCAACGACTTCTCTTTTCTTCCCAATCTGGTATCTGCCCGGAAAAAGCCGGGCTTTACGACAGAGATCGCCCGCAACATGTATCTGCACGACTCTTTTAAAGACACCATTATCCAGGAGATCAAGGACTCGCGCCTCGGCGTGCGGGGCAAGTACAAATACAGTTGCATCAATTTCATCCTGTTGAAGATGATGGTGGAAAAGCAGATGCGGCAGCCGATGGACCGCCTGCTGCATGGCATGTTCTTCAGCAAGCTCGGAGCTTGGCATACGGCCTACAATCCGTTGCATATCCTCGACACGATGCAGATCGTCCCGACCGAAAACGACCATTTTATCCGTCGGCAACTGCTTCGTGGCTATGTGCATGATGAGGCGGCCGCTTTCCAGGGGGGCGTTTCGGGCAATGCCGGGCTTTTCTCCAACGCCAACGACTTGGCGAAAGTGCTGCAACTCTATCTGAACCAGGGAAGTTACGGAGGTGAACAATACCTATCCAAAGAAACCTGCCGTCTTTTCACCCAAAGTAAAAGTCCGACCTGTCGCCGCGGCTTAGGGTTCGACAAGCCGGTAGCCGGTGGGGGTAAAGCATCTCCTTGCGGCAGCCTGGCTCCCGCCTCCGTTTATGGGCATACCGGTTTTACCGGCACTTGCTTTTGGGTGGACCCGGATAACAACCTGCTGTATATCTTCCTGTCCAACCGTGTGAACCCGACACGGGCCAACAACAAGCTAGGTTCGCTGGATATCCGCACACGTATCCAAGACGCAATCTATAAAGCAATCAAATAATTCATAAATCATAATTCCCCCAAAGATGTTATTCGGACACGGTGACGACCACTATAATTCACAGAAAGAGGTAAAGATAAATTTCAGTTCAAATGTATGGCATGGAGCCGATCTCCGCACACTCAGGGAACACCTGAACGAGCAGTTTTATGAACTCACGCGTTATCCGGAACCGGATGCTTCTTCCCTGAAAAGGCTGCTTGCCCGCTGCTATGAGGTGGAGGAGGAGAATATAGTGGTAACGAACGGTTCCATCACGGCATTCTATCTGCTGGCGCAAACCTGGAAAGGGGCGAAATCCGCTATTGCCGTTCCCTCTTTTGCGGAGTATGAAGACGCTTGCCGCCTGCACGGGCATGAAGTCAGTTTCTTTCCGACCTCGTGCGACCTGTCCGGCCTCTCGCTGGAAGGACAGGATTTCTGCTGGATCTGTAACCCGAA
>NZ_MNQY01000072.1:7479-24574 GCF_001915675.1 Parabacteroides sp. merdae-related_45_40
TGGAACCTTCGGATGTCTGCAACCATCCGAACCTGATCCTGATACAATCTATTTCGAAAGCGCATAATATACCGGGACTCCGTATCGGCTACCTGATCGCTTCTCCGGATAAGGTCGAGCAGATAAACCGGTACATCATTCCCTGGTCTGTCAATGCAATCGCTGTGGAAGCCGGCAAGTACATCTTGACGCATCCGGAGCAATATATCCTGCCCATCTGTGAATGGCAACGCGAGACAGCCAGCCTGATCGACCGGCTGAATGAGTTGGGCAACCTCGAAGCATTGCCGACATCCGTGACTTTCTTCTTGGCCCGCTTGAAAAAAGGGACGGCTGCTGATTTGAAACAATATTTGTGGGATCGTCATGGCTTGCTGATTCGCGATGCCTCTAATTTCCGCAGCCTGGACGAACGTTATATCCGCATATCGGCACAGACAGCAGCCGAGAACCGGGTACTCGTTGATGCGGTACGGGAATGGCTTTCCATCTCGCCTTGATATCGGCTTGCCCTTCACCTTGATGTCGTTTCGAGGGATTGTTTCTCGTTCATGAAGATGCCTGAAATATTTGTAAGTTGACAAGATTGGAAAAGTTAGCAGGTAGGAGGAACATTACCTTTGCGAAGTAAAAACAGAAAAATAACATGCAAAAACGGCAGTAAAATAGGTAAAACCGGGCGGTTTTTATTGTCCGGCACGGTACTTTAGTTGCCGGACACCCCCATGTTGCCATCCTTAACACCCGGATGTACCGGCTCTCTACACCCGGATGTAAAGGATGGCAACATGGGGGTGTTTACGGGTTTATGTACTTGTCTTTGCTAAAAAAAGAGATAGCTTTTGTGGAATGAAGAACCGTATTCCGCCAATTTAATATCTGTTATATTCGTTTTTACATTTGTTTATTCGATTATTTTATATGCTTTTTCAAAAGTGATAGAAGGCAATGTGTTGGTTTTCAATTGTATGGCAAAAACGACATGTCTCAGAAGTGATAGAGGAGTGATAGAGGAAAACGTCCTGTATCACTGCCTCTGACGCTTGAATATGAATAGCTACAACCTTCGTAGTGATAGAGTGATAGAGGATTTGCAGAAAACTTCGTATGCAGATCACGACCTTGGAAAATTTTGATACGGTTGCTCTGTTTTTCTTTTGAGAGCGGAGTAATAGTAAAAGATTATTCTTACTTTTGTCCGATAATCCCGGTAACAATTATGGACGAAAAAGTGCTCGAAAAACTGAGAGTACTGGCTGAATCGGCCAAGTACGATGTATCTTGCGCTTCCAGCGGAACGTCGCGAAAGAACAAGAGCGGCGGGATCGGAAGTGCGGCAGGGTGGGGCATTTGTCATAGCTTTGCCGAGGATGGCCGTTGCATTTCTTTACTGAAGATTATGCTGACAAATTACTGTATGTTCGATTGCGCCTACTGTATCAATCGCCGCAGTAACGATATTCCCCGTGCCACATTGACGGTGACGGAACTGGTGAACCTCACGATCGAGTTTTACCGCCGTAACTATATCGAAGGGCTTTTCTTGAGTTCCGGTGTTGTGCGCAATGCCGATTACACGATGGAGCGCCTCGTCAGGGTAGTAAAAGACCTCCGGACAGTATACCGGTTTAACGGCTATATCCACTTGAAAAGTATTCCCGGCGCCAGCCAGGAACTAGTGAATGAAGCCGGACTCTATGCCGACCGTATGAGTGTGAATATCGAGATCCCGAACGAGAAGAGTCTTCAGCTATTGGCTCCTGAAAAGGATTTTCAGAGCGTCTTTCAGCCGATGCGTTATATTCAACAAGGTGTTTTGCAGAGCGCTGAAGAGCGGAAACGTTTTCGCCATGCTCCGCGTTTTGTGCCTGCCGGGCAGAGCACGCAGATGATTGTCGGGGCGACACCCGATTCGGATAAGGATATCCTTCGTCTCTCATCCGCCCTCTATCAGCGTCCGACGATGAAGCGTGTCTATTATTCCGGTTTTATCCCTGTCAATGAATACGATAATCGGTTGCCGGCCTTGAAGCAACCGCCGTTGGTTCGGGAGAACCGTCTGTATCAGGCGGACTGGCTCTTGCGCTTCTATCAGTTCAAAGTGGATGAGATCGTGAACGATGCCTATCCTGACCTCGACCTGGAAGTCGATCCGAAGCTCGGTTGGGCGTTGCGCCATCCGGAGCAGTTCCCGGTCGATATCAATAAGGCGGATTATGAGATGCTTCTTCGCATACCCGGTATCGGGGTGAAGTCGGCGAAATTGATCGTCGTCTCCCGCCGATATTCCCGTCTGGGGACGGGGCAATTGAAGAAGATGGGTGTCGTGATGAAGAAAGCCCAGTATTTCATTACATGCCACGAGTTGCCAGTCCGCACGATTAACGAAGTGTCACCTGAGGTGGTCCGTCAAATCCTTATCCGGAAAGCGGGACGTAAGAGTACCGACGATCGTCAGCTTATCCTCCAATTTAAGGAAGAATCATGACGGTATTCGTGTACGATAAGACCTTTGAAGGGCTGCTGACCGCTGTTTTTGACGCTTATTCACGTCGCAGCTTTCCCGATCTGCTGTTAGCAGAAGGAGAACCTTTTCCCTTGTTTTATGATGAGGCAGTGACGATCTGTACGGACGATGCTAAGGTGGATCGTGTTTGGAAAGGTTTGCAGAAGCGGCTTTCCGCTATGGCTTTGTCTGTGATTACCGTTACTTGGCTATCTGAACTGCCAGAAACGGACATGCTGCTTTTTCGTTATATCCGTAAGGCGATCGACGCTCCGCGTACGATCGAACTGAACTTTGGCGATCCCGATGTCCTCGAAGTCTCCAAGGTATGGAAAAAGGTGACGAACGAGCGCCTGCGTGTCATCCAGTTCCTTCGTTTCCAAAAAGCGGCGGACGGGACTTTCTTTGCCGCTGTCAAGCCAGTATATAATGTACTCCCTCTCACTCTTCCGCACCTGAAAGACCGTTTTGCCGACCAGTGCTGGTTGCTTTACGACCTGAAACGTGAGTACGGTTACTATTACGACTTGAAAGAAGCTACCGAAGTTCGTTTCGAAGAGAAGGAAGCCCATCTTCTTTCCGGCCTGCTCGGTGAGGAACTGATGGATGCCGATGAGAAACTTTTCCAGCAGATGTGGAAAACTTACTTCAAGTCTATTGCCATCAAGGAACGTCTCAATCCCAAGTTACACCGCCAGCATATGCCTGCCCGGTTCTGGAAGTATATGCCGGAAAAGTTGTAAGTCAGGATGCGTTACTCCTTCTTTTCGGTGGAAAAGATTATGCGTTTAGGATATTGTTCGAAATGCACAGTACGGACTGGCAAAACAATAGTGTACTTCTGTACTCCGGCAGCTCACCTATAGATGTCTTTACTTGTTTTGGAACTCTTCCTGCGAATAGATAGTCTTCCCTCGTTGACTGATAGTCCACTTTCCGTTTATGCGGCATACATTCTTTGTATCGTCGTCCTCTACGTTCCAAGCATATCCACCGGATGGGAGTGAGCGCCTATCCAGTATCTCGTTTTTATCTCCCGAAGAGAAGAACAGTTCGACTTGGGTGGAATCCGGACTGAAAACGATGAAAGCAGATTGGCTGCCGTCGACAGCTTTCATCCGGATACCCTTTTCGAACACACGGATGCAATCTTGCTGCACTTCGCTCCATTGGTAGCCGGCCGAACCGATACAGCCGTGTTTGTCCCGGTCGCCGCCAACCATATTTCTTCTTCCGGGGACAACCACAATCTTTTGCGCTTCCATCCCTGTCTTATATTTCCCGCTATGATATACGATAGCCGTATCATCGAGCAAGATACCATCCGTTACGACCCTTTCTGTATCCAACGTACTGAAAGAAAGTGTGTCACCCTCCTCGGAAACGACTGTCAGCGTATTTATGGTTGCATCGCAGATAACTCCTTTTACCATCGAAGCTTTTGGTGAACAGGCAAAAGTAATGCCGGTACATAAAGCGATTGCCGCAAGATTCAATTTATTCATGTTTCTGTTCTTAATTGAAGTAGTACAGGAAGATTGCAACACCTTCCAGCGCTTTCTTCGGTTGGTCCTTGATCTCGATGGCAAACTTGATCTCAGCCTTGGCCACGCCGCGCAGATTCGTCAAAGTCTGTAGTTTGGCGATCAGGCGGATACTTTGTCCGGTCAATACGGGCTGTCCGAATTTCATCTTGTCCATGCCGTAATTAATCATCATCTTCAGGTTGTTCACCTCGATGATCTGGTTCCAGAGGTGAGGAAGGAGTGACAGCGTCAGGTAGCCGTGGGCAATTGTGCTGTGGAACGGGCTTTCCACTTTGGCGCGCTCGGGGTCTACGTGAATCCACTGGTGATCCAGTGTCGCATCGGCAAAAAGGTTGATGCGTTCTTGTGTCAGTTCTACATAATCTGAAATCCCTATTTGCTGGCCTACCAGCTTTTCAAAGTCTTCGTACGAGTTGATAACTACTTTTCCCATTATTTTTTTGTTTAGTGATTTATGATCTTATACGTCCGCCGTCAGGTAACTGCGATCTGTTTTTATCGCCGGTTACAGGGGTGTCTCTGCAATTTTCGCAATAATTCCTGGAATAAACAAATATTTTGGCAAGATTGGACAATACGTAGGCGCAGACGGGATTATTACCGACTTTGCAACTTAACTCTGTTTATATTGTTGATTTTATATAGACGGAGTGAAGTTATAATCTTATTTAAGTCTTATGAGGAAGATAAAAAGAGTCATAGGGTACACGTTGGGGATCGCAATGGTGCTGATTGCCGCTATATTCTTGCTTAATCTTCATCTGACCAAACGCCTCGAACGGTATCTTCGGAAAGAACTGATCCATCGGACGGCCGAGGCTACGGATGGCTTTTATAGGCTTTCTTTCGATAACCTTTCTATCAGTTTCTTCAAAGGTGAACTGACGCTTGAGGGAATAAAGCTATGTCCCGACTCGGCGGTTTTCCGGGATTGGGAAAGAAAGGACAGCCTGCCGTCTGTCTATGTGACAGCCGAGGTCGGCATGGTCGATTTTAAAGGATTGAATCTTACGTGGCGTTGGAGTTACAAGCAGTTGCATTTTGACTCATTTGAAATTAGGAATCCTGATATACAGGTGTTTAATCCTTACTATTCAACGCGGGCGGAGGTGAAAGAAAGGAAGGAGGCGGAGACCAAGACCTTGTATGAGGTGGTTTCTCCTTATATTAATGTATTGACTGTCCGGATGCTGAATCTGGAGAACGCCAGTGTTTCCTATTCCGTGGAGAATCCCGTTTCCCCGATTATCTATGCCTTGAATGATGTCAGTTTCCATGCGTATGGTTTTCGTTTGGATGAGAATTCGTCTGAGAGTGGAAAGTTGCTTTATTGTGATAATTTCGATTTCATTACTAAGCGGTCGCAGACGCTATTGGCCAATAATGACTTTCGTCTGCAAACGGATCGGATCCTGCTGAGTACGGAAGATTCTATTATTTCTATCTCTAATATTACGCTTACACCCCAAGGTGAATTGTGGGGGGAACAGAAAAAGCGGCCCGACAGCTATCTGAATGCGTTGGTCAGGGCCATTGAAGTGAAAGGAATACAGTTCCGTCGTGAAAATGCGCTGAATTACCTCACGGCGCGCTCGTTAGATATTATTTCTTCGGATATACAAGCCTTTAATCTGGCGGGGGAAAGCCTGCCGTCTGCTAAAAAAACGGAGAAGAAAAGCCTGAATGAGGCGGAGGCGGATTCTTTGGTCCGTTCCCTGTCTCTTTATGAATTGATCTCGCCTGTCTTACATACGGTTTCTATTGGTACGGTCGGTATCGGGCAGGCAAAGTTGCAATATTCTTTTGCGGTTAAAGATAAGATCGAGGTGTATAAACTGGCGAACTTCGATTTCCAGGCAAACGATTTCCGGATAGATTCCGTATCGGAGGCTCAACGCGGGTTCTGGTATTCGCGTGGTTTCTCGTTTGAAGCGACTGGTATTGAGGGGGGTGATGACGGCACGAAACCACCGGTTTACGGTGAAGCGCATGACGTTGGACACGGAAAGCGGGGATTTCAACCTGGAACGAATCAGGTTATATCCCTTGTCGGTTTGCGGACAGAATGATTATATGGCAGGAAGCATTGATACGGTTGGAATCCGCGGTTTGTTATACGACAAGGGGATCAGTGCGCGATTGCTGAAAATAGACCGCCCGAATCTGCGTTATGTGCTGGTTTCTTCCTTCAATAAGAAAGATGTGAAGTCGGTAAAGCCGGCAAACAGCCGTGTCGATGTGGAGTCGATCTTGAATCCTTTCCTCCGTTATTTCTCTGTTAAACGGTTGAGTCTGAATCATGCATATGTGACGATCGATGATAAAAGCATGTCCGATCCGGTTACTTATAAACTGAATGATTTTAATTTCTTTGCAACCGGCATTTGGGTGAACCGGCAGACGGGGAAGGGGAGTGGACTGTTTTTCGATTACGGAAATATGGGATTTAATTTTAGCCGGTTCGATAACTATTTGCCGGGGAAAGAATATCGTTTGTCTGTGCGGAAAGGGCAATTTTCGACCGTAAAAGGAATTCTGGAATTACAGGATATCAAACTGCTCCCACAAAATACGATGGAGAAGAAGGCAAAGACATATATCCGGTTTTCTTCACCGGGACTTCGTATAGGCGGGCTGAAACGGATACCTGAAAGGCTGGACCGGAATATTCGGGTAGTATCGTTCCGGGTAGATTCGCCTGATGTCCAAGTGCGCAGACCGGACGGAAGTGGCATGTCGGCTTCACTTAAAGGCCTGGCATTGGAAGGGGTTTCCTGGGATAGCACTTTATTGAAGTTGGGTTCGGTTCACATGGAAAGTCCTGTGGCGGATATTTATTCCGGTCATTTTCTCGATACTCTACAAAATCAAACGAAGTTAGGTTCGGTTGATTTATATACAGCTTTGGAGAAAGTTGCCGGACGAATCTTTTTAGGTCGCTTTAGCTTGAAGGATGCGAACATCCGTTATGCCTATTATGGGAAGAGCGATTCTTTGCAACATCAGAAGTTAGATACGACTAACCTATTTATTGAGGGGCTGGCTGTTGATACTCGTCTCCGTACATATAAATTGGATGATATTCGTTTCTCTACCCGCAACCTGGAGCTTCCTCTGGATAACGGTTTTTACACGTTAAAGGTAGGTGCTGTGGATTTGACCGGATCAAGTGCAGTCATTGACCGTATTCGTCTTATATCTCCTTATCCTAAAATGCAGTTTGCTTATTTGCAGCCGCATCATAAAGATTGGTTTGATGTGAGTGTCGGGCAGGTTGCGCTGGCAGGTATCGATCTGTCCACTTATTTATCGGAGAAGGTACTTCGGATAGCCGATGTACAGGTATCGGATGCTGTATTACAGAATTTTAAGAACCAGAAAATACCGGTATCCCGGCGTATTGTTCCGATGATCTATACCGGATTACAGAAGGCTCCGGTTAAGCTGGATTTCCAAAGAGTGGGCATAAAGAACTTTTCCGTTGTTTACGAAGAGCTGGCAAAGAAGGGAACGGTTCCCGGAAAACTGTTTTTTACGGATATGAACGGAACGTTTACCGGTTTTACAAATATCGTCTCCCGTCCTGACCAATACATCGTGCTGGATGCTGATGGCAAGTTGATGGGGAAAGGGAACTTTACGGCTACTTGGAAGTTACCGGTCGATTCACTGAATGATCGTTTCTTGCTGAATGCCCGCCTAGACAGTTTTGACCTTACGGCGTTGAACGAATTGCTGGTTCCCCTGGCTTCGGCGGAGGTACAAAGTGGATGGGTTCGAGAGATGGCTTTCAGTACGGAAGCATCCAGCAAAGGAGCTACAGTGGAGATGGTTTTTCTATATAATGGCTTAAAAGCTGCTTTACTGAAAGAAAAAGATGGTGTACTAACCGATAAGAAGTTTCTGACCGGTCTTGTCAACCGTGTATTAAAACAGAATAATCCGGATAAAACAGGAAAAGGTTTTAACAAACCGCGTCATTCGAGTGTTTCAATAATAAGGGATCCTTATCATTCCACTTTCAATTATTTGTGGCAGATATTAAGACCACCATTGATTGAATCGGTCGGTATGTCCAAAAAGAAGCAGGATACAGCCAAAGAAGTTATGACTTTTTTTACAAAAGTGAAGAACTTCTTCCGGGGAAAAAAGAATGTTTCAGGAAAAAACATTCCAGAAGGGGAAGGAAAGGATGTTTTATTATTGGAATTTGAACCTATAAATAATTAAGAATATGGATTACATTATAACTCATTATCCGGATAAGAAACGTTTTGAAACACAGTTGGATGGCGTGGTAGCTTTTGTACAGTATCGTTTATCTGGGGATAAACTGGATATTATCCACACAATTGTTCCGCCCGCTATCGGAGGGAGAGGGATTGCTGCCGCTTTAGTAAAATACGCTTATGATTACGCGATCGAGAATAGTATGAAGCCGTCGGCAACCTGTAGCTATGCGGTCACTTGGTTGCATCGCCATCCCGACTATGCCGGATGAAGGCGTTCAGTCTTTGATCTCTATTCCCAGCATCCGTATCAGCTCCAACGCTTGTAAAGAGGAAACGGAAGATCCTCTCAGCTCGCTGTTGGCAAGATTTGTGATGCGGATACCGGATATTTCCGAGTTCGACAGGTCGATTCCTTTCAAGGATGTATGGTAAAACTCCGCTTCCATCAGGTTACAGGCATCGAATGAGACATTCGTCAATTGGCAGTCTTCTATTCCGGCTCCCTGCAGGTTGGATCGGGTAATTTGTATATATCGCATTTTACTCATTGATAGATTCATGTATTCTCCCCGGCACTCTTCAAAAGTGATATGATTGAATATCCCGTCCGACATATTGGTTCCCATTAATTTGCAACCGATAAATTCTACCCTGTGAAATCCACAACCTGTTAGGTTTACATTCGACAGATCGCAATTTTTAAACACGACATCGCTAAATTGGGATTTCTGTATACAGCATGTTCCGAAGCTGCAATTGGAGAAAACACAAGACTGCACTGAAAGGTTACTTTTCTTTATTCCTTCTATACGCAAGCTTTTAAAGGAATACTCGATTAGGTCCTCATCGTTCTTTTCTAACACTGTCTGTATATTTGTACTTTCATGAAGAGCGTTTGCCAAACGGGGGTGTGTAATTCTCATATGCTGTCTGTTTTTATAAAAATGAGAGGATAAAAGTACATATTTTGTCCGTATGAATAGAAAACGAGGATATATCATTTGATATATCCTCGTTTTTGTAGTCGGGATGAGAAGACTCGAACTTCCGACCTCCACGTCCCGAACGTGGCGCGCTAGCCAACTGTGCTACATCCCGTTTTTGATTACGGTTGCAAAGGTACAACTAATTTTTAAACTGCAAATAGTTTTGCTGTTTTTTTTCGAAGAAAATATACTTTTTTCTGTATCTTCCTTGAAATACATTTTCTTTGAATATTTTCCATTGAAACATTTGGAGTGTAATAAATAATGTTTACCTTTGCACTCGTTAAACAAAACAACGGTGCCATAGCTCAGTTGGTAGAGCAAAGGACTGAAAATCCTTGTGTCCCCGGTTCGATTCCTGGTGGCACCACTTTGTTAGCATTTTTACTTTATCTCGGTTCTTGGAAATTGATACTACTTTGATACTGCACAAAATAAAGGCCTTATTATCCGATCCCGGAAATAAGGCCTTATTCGTAATTGATAAACCTCATGAGCCATGAGGATGTACAAATATAGGGAAAAATCTTCGATTAGACAAAAGAATCGTGTAAGGGATTCTCTGCTGATGCGGTTGGGCTGACAGTAATCTATCAACTTTACCAGGCGCCGAATCTCATATGTCCAAATCTGCTTCCTTTTTCTATCTCAATAGTCAAAAATAAATCGTCTCCATTTGGAGAATCTTTGGCATCCCAGACCATCTGATAGGTGTATTTGTTATTAGTATCTTTACTCCATCCCGACTTCTTTATAAGTGTTAGGCTATCTATAGCATGATAAAAAGAATCAGAGGGAAGACGAAAGAACATAAAACTTTTTTTGTCTGTATGATCTCCCAAAAAGCTACCGGATCCCGAATGGTGATACAAAATCATATAAGAGGGAAATGGAGATTTTGTTATTTCAGCTATTTCTTCATGATCCATAAATTGAAAACGACGTTGCATATCATCGGCCAAGTATATCGACACTATAAAAAGAATTGCATATAAAAACCAAAATAGAGGCGAGATCAACAGTAATATCGCTCTCCATAAGGTTCTTAATAACTTCCATTTCTTAGCCAAGTAATAAAAAAGTGGTGATAAGGTGAACCAACAAATCAATATAATAATCCACTGAACTAACTTTTTCATATTCTACAATTATAAACTTAGGGAAATCAGTCTGCGTAATCTTTCCTATATCCCGACCATCTTATAATCCCCAAACCATTATTTCTCTTTCCAAATCCTTGTTTTGTGGCGATATGAGACCGTATAATGTCACTATATACTTGATATAAGGGGTATAGAAATAGCGCAAATAAGAGATGCAAGGCTTCTAAGAGTGCTATTGCAGCTATAATAGGATAGCATTAACCTATGTTGATGCAAAAAGGGCTGCATCAGCAGCCCCTAATATTTATTATATTTTCGCGTCTTTAGTTTTATACAATGTGAAATTGTCAAAGTCACCAGACACACAATTGAGTTTCAATACTCCTTTCGACACTTTAACATCATATACAACAGGTGGCTCTGGATCGCTGTCGAAAATGATCGTCAGTCTCATGTTTTCCTTATCGAATGTGTACACGAAAGAGTCAGGGCTTTCTCCTTTACCCTCATTGTAATACACATTCATTAATCCCGTGTTGTCACTTTTGAATGTAAATTCAAAATATTCAGAACTTGAATGTTTTTCACTCCATATACCAAGTAAAATACTATTGTCACTATTGTTGCTTTCATTATCACTGCATGATAAAGTTAGAAACGTAAGTGATAGAAAAAACAGTAAAATGTTAGATAATTGTTTCATATATACATTTAAAGATTCTATTTTACGTTAGTATACTGAATTTCGTAAGCATAATCATTGCCTCCATCTTCAGCGATTTCCATTATTTTGACAACATATCCCTCTTCATCAAGAATATATTTGTATAAGATATATTTTTCGCTATCGACATTATAAGATTCTTTAGTTTTAAGATACTTTCCTCTTTTTCCGAAAAAGCCAAAGGCTTTTAAGCAATCTGGATCTATAAAATATCTACATAGTTCATTGCTATTTAAAAAATAGTTAAAATCTATATTCGTATGAGGATTGTTTATTTTTTCTCCATATTCCCAATGGACGGAAGGACCTTTGTCATTATATCTGATCTGTTGTATATCGCCATCTTTCCAATACACAGTTTTATTTTCACCATCAAAATTTTCACTGTCAATATATGTGAGGTATCCTTCTTTGTTATATGTCATGTATGCCACTGATCTAGGGCCGTTAAGTTTTGTTTCTTTATAATTATCCATATCAAACACTGACAGTATTTCTGTGTTTCCATCAGAGTTTAGATAATAATATCTATGAAAAGTATCTGGTTGTTCATACCAATGCCACTTCTCGTATGTCTTTTGTATAATTTTATTATCATTATACGTTATATTTGTTATATTTTCATAATATGGCTCATTCAGTGGACGAATCGTATTCAAATGTCCATGTTCTACAACCTGGTTGATTATCAGGATGTGTTTGTTGTATTTTGCTAACCAAACGTTTAGGCTTTACATCACCACCCAAATAATCACTACTTGGTATATCGTCAGAGCATCCAGTAACTAATAGCACAAACAGCAATAAGAATAATTGTTTTTTCATTTCGTGACTTATGTAAACCTTCCTGTCCCCTTGAAAGATTAATAAATAAAAAAGCGTGGGAACCATCTCTATTATTGTTCTGAGGCTCTGGACTGCCCGCCATGCAATAGATAGAACAATGATCCCACACTTTATGCTACTATATAATCTACCTAATCACTTGGTAGAGGTATATAACAAACATAAGCGCAGGAGTCATTTGTCTATTATCCTGCATGACCGAAATTGTCCAGATTTCAGAACAAGATAATATCGAAACGCTTCTACGTTATTTCCAATACGCTGCAAAGGTAAAGCATTAATATTATCTGTGCAATGCAAAACCTTATATTTTATCATTTTAATTGCTTCTGACGGCTTTTGTCTCTTTGGTGATACCTTTCTTCTCTGGCGTAAGAAATAGCCTTATAACGCTTCTATCTGCATTTAGGCACGATAGTCTGGATATTGGATAAGTATTTTGGGATATGTAAGGTCCGTATATACCTACCTTCCATGAACCACCCCCGTTCATTACCCGTTTTTGGGGTTACTTACCCCTGTTTTTTGCACGAAAAGTCGTTTTTTCTCTATACAAGAGCGTAAAAATAAGGGAAAAATAAATACATTTTTGACCGGTAAGAAAAACCGGCAAAGAATGCCGATTGTGTCTCTTCTGTAAGTGATATCTATGGGCTTTTGGCTGGATTTTTTATGTTCAAAACGGGACAAAGGGGTACCAATAACAATAAATTTTCTCCTGATCGTATTCCAAAAGCCCAAATAAACAAACATCATGCAAATACAAGCTAAAACAGTTCTGCAATAGCTTGGCTCTTTGGATTGACTTTTGGTTATATGCAAGATGATCAAACAATGAAAGTATGTTCTTGTCTGGTACCGTTAACAGCCGACATGCGTTCCAGAAAGAAACAGGCAGTCCCGGCACCCAGAGGTGGCAGCCTTCGTCGACCGCCTGTTCCCTCTATGGCTGGGTGCTCCTGCTGTCTCTTCCGCCGTTACTTGCCTGCAACATCAGAACCGATCTCCATATACCGACATTGGATTTTTCCCTTGTTTTGGGCTGTTTTAAGCATATGTGTCGAGTTGTCTTACAACTTATCCAATATGACTTTGATATAGCTTAAAATAGTCCCTATGTGGGGATATATGAGATGTATATAGGAAATGTGTTCTTATGTATCAATATCAATATTTGATAATAACTTACACCTTAATTATTAGAGAATGCCCAATTCTAACAAGACATGCATTCTGATCTTATAATTGAGTTCTGTTATTAAGGGCTCTTCTTTGGTCATAGAAGAATCTCCAATAAGTTCTTTTAGATTTTTTCCAAAACGATGCCTTTCTTGCGCATTCAACCCATTTTGAAGAAATTCTATTATATCCATCCTTTCTTTCTCTGATATAGATTTGAGTAGGTAGCTTGTTAGAAATTTTAGAGCCTTACTCGTGGTATTGCAGATATTTGGATCGTATACAGGGATATTTATTTTTTCTATATCGAAATATTTATTCATCCATTTAAGAACAATATTTCGATAAAATTCTGGATCAGATAGTGTTGCTGCTGTTATGGGCCTATCATAATCCAGTTGTTTACGAAGATGGCCGCTCCATTTACATTCGAATCTAAGTAAGTGGCTTTCTTTCTTCCATAGTTGATTACCCTTATCGTAGAAAACAGAAGATTGGGGATTTTTCTCCCCTTTGGAATTGTAATAACGGGTAGTTTCATAGTCTAAATTTTTTTTACGTCGAGCGCAGCCTCCTAAAAATGGAAAATAACACTTGGCGTTATGGGACATTTCAAATGTTGCCGCTATGTCTATACGTGTAACATAAGCAGAGTTTATATCCAACTGCAAAATGCCACTAAGTAAGTCTATGGCTTGCTTGATCTCTTCTCTTCCCAACAAATGTAAGTTTTCTCCATAATAGAATTGGGCAAGGCTCCCTTCTATGGTAATGTATGAAGTGTAGATCTTAATTATCAAATTATCCAATTGATAGGACCAACGTTCATAGTGAACACTTGTATCTAGTTGAAATTTAAAATTGGAGAGGAGAAATTTTTTCTCCTCTTCCAAACAATTTAAGCGAAACTTTACAGTATCATACATGCTTGCCTCCTTTCTTTTCCAGAATATTCTGAATTTCAGATAGAGAGTAATATATCCGTCCTCCCATAGAGATAGCATGGATGATGCCTTGTTTGCTCCATTTAGCTAAGGTAGGCAAGGATATACGCAAAAATTTTGCTGTTTCCTCGCGTGTGAGTAGTTCTATTGACCTACTCTCTTTAGCGGGCTTTAAAGGTTCAATGACTTGCTCCAATGCATTGATGAGCATTTTTTGAAACTCTTGGGTAGTTAAACCCCATAAAAAATCATCTTTCATAATCTTGTGCTATAAAATTATGGCACAAAGATCATGAGTTCAGGATTCCAGTTTTTCCAATTCCTACAATTTAGGAAGAAAAACAGAACAAATAAGAGCAAATTCTTTTTCTTCTTCGTCAGAAAGCTCCTTCGTCAGACTTTTACAAAGATTACTTTCGGTTGTTGTCATTTTTTCTTCGTTTTCTATGTCTCCATTCATGCTGCCAACAACTTTTACTCCAAAATATTCATAAAAATGTCTCCATGTAGGTAGGCCTTTTTTGCTGCAAATAAAATCTTTATCCTGCATATAGGTTACCAATCTGGCTAAATAGTTCTTTTTCTTATGGCAATATATGCCATCCTTAATAATGTGTTCTTGTTCTAACCGTTTAATAAATAGGGGAACAAATTGTTGGTACCGGGAAGCAAAAAGTTTTTTTAAACTCTCTAAAGACGGCTGCTCCTGTTCGTCAGTTTCTTTCGATATATACTTGTCTAGCCAATAACAGAAATAGTCTTGGTGAGTTTTTCTACAAGAAATAAGAACCTGATATATATTTACGTTGTTTTCTATAAATAGCCAAATGATCGGGACAAACACTTCAGGAATGATCAAGTCGAAAAACTTCCTATAGTCATGGATTGGGTGATTTAGTTGCATATCATACATTTCTTCTAAAATACGTTTCGCATATTTAATTCTTGCTTGGGGATAAAATAGAATTTTATCTCCAATGTTTCGAAGACATTCATTCCGTAAATGATAGCATCTTTCACCTATTTTATTTGCCAATACTATGTCTCCTTCAAATGGCTTTGCGATCTCGGCTTTTTGTGTTTGGGGATTTTGGGGAAAGAATTTAGAAGCTGGCACTACTTCTTGGGAAAAAATATTGAAATGTTTCTCACCATGTGCACGAATGAGTGAATAAGCCTCATCGCAAAATGATCTAATCTCTTGCATAACTCAAACTTTTTTATATATAACATTTAGAATAATTCATTTTTGTGTTCTTCTTTTTTTTGGGCAATGCTATCTGCCACCTCATCCGAACTTAGCTTTATATACTCATAGAACGTTTTTTCATCTCTGTGACCGGATATGCTCATCATCTGGTATGTATCAAAATTCCCACTAAGATACAGATTCGTTATTCCGCTACGTCTTGCCGTATGACTGCTCACTAATTCGTATCGCGGTTTGATAACATATCCTTTGTTATCCCGTTCAAAAGAGACAAGCCCTTGTTTTTCCTTTTCACGTTCTTTCATTGTCAAGAGAGTACGTTCCTTTCTGGCTAAAGATGGAACGGTAGAGGATAGCTCTTTCAATATTTGTTTGATATAGCGATTTAATATGACATCATTAACTTTTGGTATGTCATACCCGTATTTTTCCGCTATATGCAGTAGATTATCGTTCAAAATAGGTATCACGACATCATTGCCGGTCTTTTCCTGAACGATACGAACTACTTTGGTACCTTTGGCAGTCTTGGTGAAATTTTCCTTTTCTAAACGGGCATAATCACTGAAACGCTGACAAGTATAGCATCCAACAAGAAAAACATCGCGTACCTTGTCTTTTAATCCTTCCAACGGCATTTCATACAGTGCTTGTAACTCTGTTTTGGTCAGATAGATTTCTTTGGCTTTATCCGTTTCCTGTATCTTTTTTTTACTGAACGCTCTCAATGCAATAAGATTGTTATGTAGTTCCTGGTCCATTGCATTTTGAATCATTGCCTTAAAACAGATAATGTATTTATTAATAGATGTTACCATATAGCCGTTTTTCTCCATGAAAGAAACGAAACGGTCGGCCAAAGCCTTGTTTATATCTTTCCATGTAAAAGGAGATATTTGGATAAAACGTTTTAGGATGCCAAGAAAGTTGCTCCATACTTTACAGGTATTGAGGGTGTAGTTTTCCGCTCCGTTTTTGATCCTGCCATTTTTTATGCCTTCCAGAAAGTTTTCCAAGAAAAGAATGACATCAGCTTTTCTGGCTTCTTCCTCCTGTTCCTTGATTTGTCTTAGCCTTTCTTGCTCTTGTCGCTCTTCTTCTTCTTGAATGCGTTGTCGCTCTCTTTCTTCTCTGAAAACGATAGCCTCAACCACTTCATCAATCCTTGCCTTGTCATAAATACCCTGCGAAATGAGATTGTCTATTGCCGAAGAAATCGAATCCAGTGTTTCTTTGACTTTTCTTCCGTCTTGTGTTTTACAGTAATCATTCCATTTGGCGACGTCTTGCGTTACCTTGTCCCATTGTTGGATATCTACGGAAACCTTGCTACAAACTAAGATGTTCAGCTTAGGATTCCTTTTTTGTACCCGAAGATAGACGCTTGCCGTCCCTTTTTCTTTTTTTGTCCGTAAAAAATAGTTGCCCATGATGTTTGTACGTTTATCAATTACATGACAAATGTAACAAACTTTCAGTTGATGCTACATTGATACTGCATATTTTAATTTTATTTTATCTTGCTTGGCTGTGCAAATTGGATATATGATTGAATATTAGATATATGAGTAAAATATGATAAAGTAAAAGAAAATAAGATTAATTAAAAGGTGGTTCTGGTGGCACCACTGAAAATCAAGCAGTTACAATTATTTGTGACTGCTTTTTTGTTTTTATGGCAAATGAGTTTGTTTGTGTTACATACGAAAATGCAAAACAGGATTAAATTTGATTATAGGGAAAGGAGAAGAAGCGGTTTAATTGTGTCATACTGCTAAAGAATGACATACTAAAACTATTTTATCTCCCGTTAATTCT
>NZ_MNQY01000073.1:0-13553 GCF_001915675.1 Parabacteroides sp. merdae-related_45_40
AGCCGTATCCTCTATCGTATGATGTTCGTCTACTTCCAGATCTCCTTTCACCCGTACCGTCAAATCGATACCCGAATGTTTTCCGATCTGGTCGAGCATATGGTCGAAGAAGCCGAGACCGGTGGAAATCTCCGTCCGTCCATGTCCGTCCAGATTCACTTCTACAAAAATATCCGTTTCCTTTGTCGTACGTCGGATAGTGCCCCGGCGTTCTCCGGCAAAAAGATATTCCGTGATCCGGTCCCAATCGTCTGTAATCAGGACGGGAGAAATAGCCGTATTCTCCGTGAGCAACTGTCGCGCCTCGACGTCATCCGGACGAAGCCATATCCCTTTTGCCCCTAAATTGGCTGCCAGCTGCATATCCGTCAGCCGATCACCTATCACATAACTGTTTGCCAGGTCATATTCGCCGGACAGATAGCGGCCTAACATACCTGTACGGGGTTTCCGGTTCGGAGAGTTTTCTTCCGGAAAAGAACGGTCGATCAGGATATCGTCGAAACGGATCCCCTCGCCTTCCAAGGTCTTCAACATCTTGTCGTGTGCCGGCCAGAAAGTGTCTTCCGGAAAGGAATCCGTACCCAAACCGTCCTGGTTCGTCACCATCACAAACTCGAAATCCAACTGTTTACGGATAAAGTACAGGTTACGGAACACCTTCGGATAAAACACTAACTTCTCCAGGCTGTCCAACTGATAGTCCACCGGCGGCTCTATCACAAGCGTTCCGTCCCGGTCTATAAATAAGGCTCTTTTCATTTCATAAATCTTTACATTTTTTTAAGCGCTTCGAGCAAAGCATCGTTTTCATCCGACTTACCGACCGTGATGCGAAGGCAGCCGTTACACATGGTCACATTTGTCCGGTTACGGACGATAATACCCTGTCTGACCAGATTTTTATAGATCGTATCGGCATTCGTCACTTCGA
The DNA here is from genome assembly GCF_001915675.1 of Parabacteroides sp. merdae-related_45_40. Classification (NCBI taxonomy): domain Bacteria; kingdom Pseudomonadati; phylum Bacteroidota; class Bacteroidia; order Bacteroidales; family Tannerellaceae; genus Parabacteroides; species Parabacteroides sp. merdae-related_45_40. Next base: position 935 of record NZ_MNQY01000073.1, read on the forward strand.
CCAGGATAAAATTTGCATCCGTAGGATAAATCTTGCGCACGCAGTTCAACTCCGGCAATGCAGCCTGCAGACGAATCCGCTCGGAAAGGATCGAACGAAGCTGTTTTTCCATCTGTTCCTTGTTTTCAAGCATATACAAGGCACGTTCCTGAGTCAGCAGATTTACATTGTACGGATATTTGATCTTATTGAGGATCGCAATGATTTCGGGAGAAGCAAAAGCCATTCCCAACCGGATTCCGGCAGCCCCCCACGCTTTGGACATGGTTTGCAGGACGATCAGATTCGGGAATTTATCCAACTCGCCTAAGAAAGAAGGCTCGATGGAGAAATCGACATAAGCCTCGTCAATCACAACGATCCCTTGGAATGTATTCAATACTTTGTAAAGGCGGTCACGGCTCAGATTATTTCCCGTCGGGTTGTTGGGAGAACACAGGAATATCACCTTCACCCAGTCGTTTGCCGCTTCCAGAAGGCTGTCGGTATCCAGGTCGAACTTTTCGTCCAGCTTGATCTTCCGGAACTCTACGTTATTGACATTGGCCGCGACTTCATACATGCCGTAGGAAGGTGCGATGCTTACGATGCTGTCGATAGACGGTTCGCAAAACGCACGGATAATCAGATCGATCGGTTCGTCACTTCCGTTCCCCAGAAAGATAGACTCGCGTTTCACCCCTTTGATCTCCGCAATCTTCTTCTTCAGTTCCCATTGCAAAGGATCGGGATAGCGGTTGTACGGTCTGTTAAACGGGTTTTCGTTTGCATCCAGGAAAACGGAGGCATTACCTTGAAACTCATCTCTGGCAGACGAGTAGGGTTTCATGTTCCAGACATTGGGTCTGACTAAATCTTTTAAGTCTTTCATAATGTGTTCAATCTGATTGTTACTGCATTCTTGTGCGCATCCAGCTGCTCGTTGGCCGCCATTGTCCGGATCGTCCCGCCCAACAGCCGGATGCCGTCGGCCGTGATCTCCTGGAACGTGATCTTCTTGATGAAGCTGTCCAGGTTCACGCCACTGTAGGCTTTTGCATATCCGTTGGTCGGCAACGTATGGTTCGTACCGGAAGCGTAGTCGCCAGCGCTTTCCGGCGTATAGGGTCCCATGAAGACACTGCCTGCATTTTCGACCTGCCCGGCAATATCTGCATAATCGGTCGTCTGGATAATCAGATGCTCCGGAGCGTACAGGTTGGTGAAGTCGATCACTTCCTGTTTATCCTTCAGCACGATAAGACGGCTGTGGCTCAACGATTTTTCCGTGATCTCCTTACGGGGCAGCCGGTCCAGCTGTTCCCGGATCGCTTGCATGACCGGTTCGACGATGCTTTCGGATGCCGTCACCAGCATGGCCTGGCTGTCCACTCCATGTTCCGCCTGGGAAAGGAAATCTGCGGCGATAAAGGCGGGATTGGCCGATTCGTCTGCAATCACTTCCACTTCGGAAGGACCGGCAGGCATGTCGATGGCCACCTCTTTCAGGCTGACCAACTGTTTGGCCGCCGTCACATACTGGTTACCGGGACCGAATATCTTATAGACCTTCGGAACCGATTCCGTTCCGTAGGCCATCGCCGCTATGGCCTGGATACCTCCTGCCTTGAATATCTTGCTGACGCCTGCCGTTTCCGCGGCAAACAGGATGGCGGGGTGTACCTTTCCATCCTTGCCCGGAGGCGTACAAAGCACGATTTCCTTACAGCCGGCAATACGTGCCGGGACAGCCAACATCAGGACGGTAGAGAAAAGAGGAGCCGTTCCGCCGGGAATGTATAAACCGACTTTTTCTATCGCTACCGCTTTCTGCCAGCAGGTGACACCGGGTGTCGTCTCCACCTTCTTTCCCATAAAACGCTGTGAGGCGTGAAATATCTCTATATTATTCTTTGCTTGACGGATAGCTTGCTTCAGCTCTTCAGGTACGAGCTCCTTCGCTTCCGCTAATTCCTGTTCTGAAACCTGCAACCTTTTGAAGGTAGCGGGATCTATCTTGTCGAACTTCTCCTCATACCGGATAACGGCGGCATCTCCTCCCTTCCGGACTTCATTCAGCACCGTGCGGACCGTATCGAACAGTGTCGTGACATCCAGCGCCGGACGCTGGGCCAATGAGGCCCATTCTTCTCTTGACGGATATTTGATTACTTCCACTTTATAAATTAAAAATTAAGAATTAAAAGATTAAGAGGTAATACTTCTTAATTTACAAAATCATTTTCTCGATCGGCAGCACCAATATGCCTTCTGCTCCCAATGATTTCAGTTTACCGATGATTTCCCAGAAATGTTTCTCCGCTATGACGGATTGGACAGACACCCAGTTCCCGTCGGCAAGCGGCGTGATGGTCGGGCTCTTCATGCCCGGCAGCACTTCTATGATCTCGTCCATCTTGTCTTTCGGAGCGTTCAACAATACATATTTCTTGCCTTCCGCTACCTGGATCGCTTCAAAACGGAACAACAGTTCGTCCAGGATAGCCTGTTTCTCTTCCGACAGGTTATTGTTAGCAATCAACAAGGCTTCGCTTTGCATGATGACTTCCACTTCTTTGAGCTGATTGCTCACCAGCGTGCTGCCGGAGCTGACGATATCGAAAATCGCATCCGCGAGGCCGATGCCCGGCGCAATTTCCACAGACCCGCTAATTACGTGAAGGTCTGCTTTCACTCCCTTTTCAGCCAGATAAGTCTTCAGTATTTCCGGATAGGAAGTTGCGATCGTTTTTCCGGCGAACCATTCCACCCCCTGATAATCTTCATCTTTCGGAATGGCGAGTGAAAGACGGCATTTGCTGAATCCTAAACGTTTGATCAGCTTGGCCTCCTGCCCTTTTTCTACATATTCGTTTTCGCCAACGATACCTATGTCGGCAACTCCATTGGCTACAGATTGTGGAATATCGTCATCGCGCAAGAATAAGACTTCTACCGGAAAACCTTTTGCCGACAACAGCAAAATACGTTTTCCCCTGTTTAGTTTAATACCGGCTTCTTCTAAGAGAAGCATTGTTTCATCGTAAAGACGACCTTTTGATTGTACTGCGATTCGTAACATGTTTATTTTGTTTGTATATATTTTTCCAAAAACAAAATAAGGCCCACCGTAAACGGCAAGCCTTATTCATTTATATCATATGTTCCTACATACCACACAGCCCACCGAACTATTGCCCGTTGTTTTTACGTTGCAAAGTTACAATAATAATTGAATTAGCAAATAAAACTTACAAAAGATTAGCCAATCGGGGTGATTTTTTATTATGAGGCCAATTTTAACCCGATAATTCCGGTTATCTGTACAAATGATCCGCCTGCTGACGGATTTTATTTGAGAGCAGGACCGGATAGTCCGGGTGGGCGGCAAAGAAATCGTCCACCTCCTTCCGGGCTGCCGAAGAAGTATGTCCGCTCAGTAAAGCCCGTACCCAATCACGCGGAAAAAAGATATCCCCCGTACGCTGTATTTCCTGCAAGGCTTCCAGTGCCGGACGGATATAACCGACCGCTTCTTTCTGGCGCAACTGGCAGTTCAGGTTCGACAAGGCGGCCGAAGCCCACGGCTCGACGCGACGGTTCTCGGCTACGAGCAGAGAAGCAAACACACTGTCGCGCACTTCCTGCCGGGGAGAAACGGAGGGTGAGATGAATGCATATTGCCGTTTGCGGTCCGGGTTGGTGATCCGTGCTTGCTGGGTTGCTACAATTTCATCGGCTTTGTCAGGCATTTGGATAGCCAGATCGTACGACAAGCTGATATAATCATTTTCGCTCAACGAACAGCCGGCAGGCGCTTTTTGGTCTTTCCAGAGCGCGTATAGTTTTCCGACCGCTTCCGGCGAGCGGGCAATGGAACGATATTGGCGGAACGCCTGCAAACGTTGTTGGGATTGTTCCGCCATTGTCACGATTCGCCAGAGCAGCAGTTCCAGTTTCTCCGGATCAGCGAGATAGAAACGTTGGCAATTACCGATATATCCGAGGGCGGCCGAGAACAACAGAGAATTGTTTTCCGTAGGCAAATAATCCAACATTGCTTCCATATAAAGCTCTGCAGGGATAGTCCGGTTCAATAAATTCTCGTACAACGTAATCAACAAAGAACCTCTCAACACCTCGTCCTTACAAGCGGGAAGGTTGCCCAAACAAGCCTTCGCATCTTTCTCAAGCAGGCGGAAGAAACCATATCCTTTGCCATCGGCATTGGGCATGACGAAACAGCCTTCGCTCGCCTGCCTTTTCAGTTCCTTGAGGCATGACGCCTGCTCTTTTCCAAATGAAACTTGCACGTCCTCCGTCCCTCCGTCAGGATAGACAACCAGAAAAGACAAGTCTTGTTCCCACAACAGCCCGCGTCCTAACGGATCTTTCTGCGAGACCTGCAACGATTTGCCATCTTCGGATATCACTCCACATATCTCCGGCATGCCCTTTTCATTCACCCAAACCCGGCTCCAGGCCGCCAGATCGTCGTTCGTATATTTGTCCAGGATACCGATCAAGCCTTCCCAAGTTGCATTTCCGTATGCATACGTCTTCAGATATTCCCGGATTCCTTTTTGGAAAGACTCCTTCCCCATTTTCTTAATCAGCATTTCCAGGATAACCGGAGACTTGTCATAGATGATATTACCGTACATCAATCCGGCATCTCGCATGTTCTCCAGTTGCTGCTTCACCGGATTGGCACCGGCGGTACGATCTTCGGAATAGGCCGCGGGGATATAGTCAAGCATGAAATTCAAAGAATGGTTCACCTCCGGAAACAGAGGCTCGATTATCTGGGAGGCGTAATAATTGGCAAAGACCTCTTTTGTCCAGACATCATTGAACCATTCCATCGTCACGAAGTCCCCGAACCACATATGCGAAGTCTCGTGCGCAATCAAGGAACTGCGTGCCAGACGCTCGTTCAATGTCGGGTTCTCGTTCAGGAACATCCGCCCGTCCGTATATAAGGTCGCTCCCGTATGTTCCATCCCGCCGAACTGGAATCCCGGCAAAATGATCAGGTCGTATTTGGCGAAGGGGTATGGTATCTGTGTATATTCCTCCTGCCATTCGAGTGCATCGAACACTTCGGATGCGATATCGGAGCACTGTGCTACTTTCTTCGGGTCGGTCTCACGATGGTAGATCGAAATGTTCCGTCCGTCGCGCGAATACGTTTCTCGTGTCAGCTTACCGGCAACAAAAGAGAAAAGATAGGTGCTGAGCGGTTCCGTTTCCCGGAAAGAAATCCGCTTGCGCCTGGCGACGGATGTCGAATCCACCTGCTCGACCACCCCGTTGGCGAGCGCCTGCCAGGAAGACGGAACCTCCAACGACAGGGTGAAAAGCGATTTCATGTCCGGTTGGTCGAAACAAGGGAAGAGCGTACGCGCCCGGTCAGGGACCAGCAACGTATAGAGGAATTCGTCCCGGCGGTTAAGCGACTGATCGTTTGCCGTAAATTCGATAGTCACGCGGTTCTCTCCGTCTGCCGCCTCTCTTGTATCGATCACGATATGCTCGTCTTTAACCGTATAAGGGACTTTCCTGCCATTCAACAAAACTGAGGCTACCTGTTCCGATTCCCCTCGGAAGTCTATGATAACCGGCAGTCTTTCGTGGATAGCAAGCGTTATATCCGCTTTGCCTGTGACGGCTTCTTCGCGGGATTCCGGGATGGAAAAAAAGAGGTTGTAACGTACCTCCTTGAAATGTTCTTTCCTGAACTGAGCCAATTCCCGGCTGACTCCCGGTTTCAACAGCACAGCGTCGGGTGTAGGACTACCGCAAGCCGTCAATAAACTGATAGCTGCCACTCCTATAAATTGTTTTATATTTCCAGTGTTCATTATGATTTAAATCTTTTCATTCCCTCAAATACTCTGCTATGGACATGAAGTTTCGTTCCAACAGATACATTTGACTAGCCATAAAAGAGAAAAACTCTCCCCAATCCTGACGGCGGTGGAAGTCAATCCCGGATTTGGCTGTATAAATACGGGCCACCTGCTTTCCGGTATCGCGCACGAAACAAATGTCCCAGGTCAACCCCTCCGGAAAATCCATTTCCAGCGTATCCTTATACCACGTCAGGCGTTCGAACATCTCCAGCCGGGCCTCTTCGCTCCTATGGTTCACTTCGAGGATGACAAACGCACCCTCTCTTGTCGCATCGAATTTGAGTTCGACCCCTTTCACTTTCGTATCATATAAAACCCACGTTTTCTTGCGTCCTCTCAGATACGGCTGTACTTCACAAAATGCGGCGAAACTTTCCCAAAATTCAAGTTTCAGGTTCTTGAGTTCGTCTTTACTATACATTTATTTATATATGTCTTTCTTTTTCACTTTTATTATCGTACCGTATTCGGCCAGCTTCTTCATATCGATATGTTTCCGATTCCCAGCAATCACGTAAACGACCGGGCGGCCACTGATCTGCTCCCGGTAGAAACGGGAAATATCCTGCATGTCCATCGTTGCGATATCCCGCAGGAATTCTTCAGCCGGATCACGGTCGAAACCTTCCATACGCGCACTCGCCACTTTCTCGGACAGGTTGCGGAAAGGCGGATAATCGTTATTGATACGGTTCACCAACGTCTGCTTGACCGCCTCCATCCTTTCCGGCTTCAACGGCATTTCCCGGATCAGCGAATCCAGTACGCCCAGCGCATCCAGCGTCTTGTCGCTTTGAGTGGACAGCATCGCCGTAAAAGATCCGGCAGTCCCTTTATGTGCATGGTTCGGCAACTGGTAACGACCGCTTGTCCGGTATGCAAAAGAACGGAATTCCCTTATTTCTTGAAACATCAGCGATGACATATCGCCTCCGAAGTAGACAGAGAACAGCCGGGAGGCATGGCGGGAAGCCTTGTCATCGACCGGATCGCCCTTGACATAGCCGTAAACGATGCTCTGCGCCATATCCGGCATATCGATAAAAAAGACGGTCGGCCGGTCGTATTGTTTCAACTCACGGTAATAGGGAGAATTGGAGGCAACGGTCGTCCGCTCCAGTGGGAGATGCTGGCGAATCGTCCCGATCACCTTTTCTACAGGCAATGTGCCGCAGTAGTGAAGGTCGCACTGTACGCTCCGTACTTTATCGTAGATCGCCAACATATCTTTACCCTTCAATTTCTTGATTTGCGAGAGTGAAAGTTTACGCAGGTAACGGGACTGATCACCGTACTTTACCTGTTCTAACAAAGCTGATGCCACATTGTCGCCCGACTTGAAAAAGGCTTTCTCCGAGACTTTGGCATCGTCCACAATCTGACGTAGCTTCTTGTCGTCAGCCTTTGCATGGCGGATAAAGTCACCCACAAGTTCCATCGTTTCGTCAATATGGTTATCGAAACCAGTCACCTTCATGACAAAAGCATCGGGTGTTACATCGAATGCAAGCGTGCTTCCGATCGATTGCAAACGGCTGCGGAACTGTTCGAAAGATAAAGACTCGGTCCCTAATAATTGCAGATAGTTGGTGAGCTGCATCAATTCCGGCTGTTCCAAGGCACCGATCCCGTAGGAGATGTTCAAAGTAAAAATATCGTTCAGCGGATTAGGTGTCGTGTACAACGTCACCAAAGGAGTCAACTTTGACGTCTTCACATCCTTTTCGAAATCGATGATACGAGGTGCGACTTGTTGTTCCGGTATCTTCTCCAACTGTTTGGCATAAGAAGACGAAGCGTCTGCATTCCGGGGAACAACCGGAGAGAAAGCTGGTTTCGGCAAATTGTCTTTTGGATATTTCCCTGTGCTCTTGGTTACGCACAAATAGTTATTGCTGAAATATTTTTGGGCGACCCGCACGACATCCTCTTTCGTGATGGATTCGATCCGTGCCACTTCGTTCAGATAATCGTTCCAACTCTTTCCTTGAGAAAACAGATTCATCATGATTGTCGCACGTGAGTCGATATTTTCCAATGAGGAAGCATACTGCCGTTTCTGTTCCAGTTTCAAGCTGTTGAACATTTCATCACTGAAATCTCCGTTCTTCACTCGGTTGATCTCGTCCCAGACCATCTTCTCTGCCGAACTGTACGACTGGATCAACAATTTCGGCATAATAGCGACCGCCAAGATTCCCGCTTCATTCATGCTCTCGTTGATGGCAAGAGCTCCCATCAACTTATGTTCCACCATCAGTTTGTCCAGATAGCCCGTACCGTTGGCGTTATTCAACAAGTTGACCGCAATATTCAAGGCTACCTGGTCCTCGTGGTTGGCCGAAACACCCCGGAAACCAAGCCCCATCGCCTTAATAAAGGGGATCGGGAACTTTACCTTCATTGTCTCCCGTCCGTTGAAGGGCGGGAGCATCACTTTCTCCTGTTTCGGCGCATTGCCCGAACGGATTCGTGAAAAGGCCTTTTCCAATATAGGCATAACCTGCTGTGCATCGAAATCACCACTAAGGATTAGCGCCATATTGGATGCCACGTAATAGTCCTCGAAGAACTTGTGCATTTCCGTCAGCCGCGGGTTCTTGAGGTTTTTCGTGCTGCCGATAATTGGGTAAGCATACGGGTGTGGACCGAAATAGCGTGCCATCAATGTGTCCATCACCTGGCCACCGATGAAATCACCATACATGTTCTTCTCCTCATAAACCGTTTCCAGTTCGCTTTGGAAAAGACGGAATACGGGGTTAATCAGGCGTTCGCTGTTGATCTCCGCCCATTGAACCATATATTGCGGAGAAAACGTATTGAAATAGATTGTAGCATCGTATGAGGTCGCCGCATTCAGACCGGAACCGCCGAACCGGTTGATGAGCCGGTTGAACTCATTAGGAATGACATATTCGGAAGAGCGGATGCTCAGTTCGTTGATTTCCTTTTGCAGACGAGCACGTGCCGCGGTATCCTCCGTCATGGCCAGTTCGTCATATTTCATGGCAATGGAATCCAGCAAGACTTTCTCCGACTCGTAATCAAGCGTTCCGATGCGGTCTGTTCCCTTAAACATCATATGCTCGAAATAGTGAGCGATACCTGTATCCGGACAATCTTTTGCTCCTGCTTTCACGACAACGGCGCCGAAAACTTTCGGTTGACTATGATCTTCGTTCAGCCAAACAGTCAGTCCGTTTTCCAGTCTATATTCTTTTACTTTGAGAGCGTTCAAGTCCTCTGCTTGCGATTGATAAGAACAACATGCGAATACCATCATCACTACTTTTAATTTCACGGTCATGCCACAGAATTGTAATATTACAGGCAAAGATAATGAATTAATCAGATATTTACGATTCGTGCGATAAACCAAACGAATATTTAATTGTTATTCAATAAAAAGCAAATACGATATGATAAATCTAGGCAGTTGGATGAACGGCATCCTGATCGGTTGGGGCGTAGACCCTAAAATTGCAAATACTTTCGACGAAATGATCATTGCTGCATTGCTAGTCATACTGGCGATCGGGTTGGATTACCTATGCCAAGCGATCTTTGTCGGCAGCATGAAAAAGCTAGCGCAACATACACATTATCAATGGGATTCGTTGCTTCTCAAACGTAAAGTTGTCCACCACTTGGTCCACACAATACCGGGTATCTTGGTCTATGCCTTGTTGCCTCTGGCGTTTATACGGGGGAAAGGTTTGTTGCTTTTGTCTCAGAAAATATGTGCTGTGTATATCGTGTTCGCTTTGTTATTGGCGATAAATGGTTTTATTTTAGTGTTCCTCGATATGTATAACATGCGGCAGGTGAACAAGAACCGTCCGATTAAAGGATTCATGCAGGTGCTTCAGGTCTTACTGTTCTTTATCGGCGGGATCGTCATTATAGCCATCTTGATCGGGAAATCGCCAGCCAGCCTGTTTGCAGGATTGGGTGCTTCGGCAGCAATCCTGATGTTGGTATTCAAGGATACGATTTTAGGATTCGTGGCGGGCATACAGCTTTCCGCCAACGATATGCTTCGGCCGGGCGACTGGATCACGGTTCCTGGTTCAAACGCGAACGGTATCGTACAGGAAATTACACTGAACACAGTCAAGATTCAGAATTTCGATAATACCATTTCCACCATCCCACCTTATACGTTGGTAAGCGCTTCGTTCCAGAACTGGCGGGGCATGGTCGAATCGGGAGGCCGCCGTGTGATGAAGTCCATTTTTCTCGACCTCAATACCATCAAGTTCTGTACTCCGGACATGCTCAACACGTTCCGCAAGGAGATCCCTTTGCTTGCCGACTACAAGCCGGACGAAGGCGTGACACCTACCAATTCGCAGATGTTCCGTGTCTATGTGGAGAAATACCTGACAAGCCTTCCGGTCGTCAACACCGATCTCGATTTAATCATCAGCCAGTTGCAATCGACTGAATATGGCGTACCTATCCAGATCTATTTCTTCTCCCGCAATAAAATATGGAAGGAATACGAACGTATCCAGTCGGACATCTTCGACCATTTCTTCGCAATGATTCCCAAGTTCGAATTAAAGGTTTACCAATATTCGGAATAAGGATAATGAAAAAACAGACTTTATTGCCAAATTTGTGAAAATACCCATTGGTCCAAACCGAAACACATGAGCATGAAAATTGATTTTCCCACAGGGGTAATATTTTTATTTGGTAATCGGCTGTATCTCAAAAAATGACCTTTTTATCGCTTTTTATGGGGAATATTGTATTTTTATTAGTTAGTTTTGTATACAAATTCAAGGTTATCACAAGTATACTTAACTAATCATTTAAAGATATGCACGCAATACAAGAATGGATTAACAATCATTTGATAGAATGGGGGATTATCAGCAGTTCGGCAAATGAACTGGACAATACGATCGTCCTGCTGCTGATCATTGCCGTAACGGTCGGCATCGACTATGCTTGCCGCTATATTTTTCTGAATATGTTCAAACGGCTTGCGAAGAGAACCCGCAACCAATGGGACGACTTGATCGTTGAGCGCAAGATTATCAACAAGCTGATGCACATGATCCCTGCCATCCTGGTGTATGTGCTGTTGCCACTGGCTTTCCCGGTTGATGAGACGCCCAAGATATTGGGAATCCTGCAAATGATATGCAAGATCTACATCATTGCCGTTTCACTTCGTTTCATCAGTGCCTCCCTGAACGTCGTGCATGAAATATATAACCGGAAGGAATCACTCAAGAACAAGCCGCTGAAAGGTTTCATCCAACTATTGCAGGTAGCCGTTTTTTTTATTGGTTTTATACTGATCATCAGCATTCTGATCGGCAAATCACCAACGACGCTGTTCGCCGGACTGGGCGCTTCCGCCGCTATCCTGATGCTGGTGTTTAAGGATACGCTCTTAGGATTCGTAGCCGGCATACAGCTTTCCGCCAACGATATGCTGCGTCCGGGCGACTGGATCACGATGGAGAAATATGGGGCGAACGGGACGGTTATCGAAGTCACGCTGAACGCAGTCAAAGTCAAGAACTTCGACAATACGATCACGACGATTCCCCCTTATGCCTTAGTGAGCGATGCTTTCCAGAACTGGCGTGGGATGTCAGAATCTCCCGGACGGCGGATCAAGCGCTCCATCAATATCGATATGAACAGCGTGAGTTTCTGTACGCCTGAGATGTTGGCAAAATTCCGCAAAATTTCCTTGCTGACAGACTATATCGACGAGAAAGAAAAAGAACTGAACGCCTATAACGAGGCGCACCGGATCGATGATTCCATCCGCGTAAACGGCCGTCGGCAAACGAATATAGGTGTGTTTCGCGCCTACCTGGTCAATTATCTGAAAAGCCTCCCGGAGGTCAGTAAGGAACTGACTTGCATGGTCCGCCAGTTGCAACCGACAGAAACCGGTATTCCGATCGAACTTTATTTCTTCTCCTCCGTGAAAGACTGGGTTCCTTACGAAGGCATTCAATCCGACGTATTCGACCATGTGCTGGCCGTAATCCCGGAATTCGGACTCAGCGTCTTCCAGAATGTCTCTGGCAGTGATTTGAGGGGCCTGAAAATAGTGAGATAACAAAAAAGTGTTGCTTGCCATAGGGTAACGCTTTTTTTGTTCGTCTATAGGGCATCAGTAAAAAATAATAGTCACACATGAAAAACACAATTCTTACTTTTTGCTGTATCCTGTTACAGCAATCGCTCTTTGCCGAAAACAAAGATTGGCTGATCGACGGAAGCCCGTATAAGACGGAGGTCAATCTTTCATCGGATAAGAAACAAATTGAATTGACAAACGGTCTTCTTCGTCGTTCCTTTTCACTAACGCCCAACGGTGCGACAATCGCACTGGATAATCTGATGACGGGACAAAACGAATTGCGTGCCGTGCGACCGGAAGCCGTGCTTGTCATCAATGGAAAAGAGTATCCAGTCGGAGGTTTGGAAGGGCAGCCTGTCCATAATTTCCTGACAAAAGATTTCCTGTCCGGCATGCAGCTGTGCGATTCGGCATTTGTCTTGGCTGGTTATACGGTTAGCGAAACAAAAGAACGCTTTCCTTGGAAACCGAACGAGGCCTGGATTAGCAATCGATATCCGTGGCCTGCGCCTGGCAAACGCATCACCTTCACTTATAGGGCTCCCCGAAAAATTGTAGACGAATGCAAAGGGTTAACCATCCGTATCGTTTATGAACTATATGA
>NZ_MNQY01000074.1:0-3512 GCF_001915675.1 Parabacteroides sp. merdae-related_45_40
CTGCAATTCTTTCTTCAAAGTTTTTTTCTTTTCTATATTCTTTCTTATCAATCAGATAGCTTAATATGTACAAAAAACCTTCTTTTGCTCACGAACTTACTGAATGCTCCCAAAAAATGACGAAAAAAAACGTACGTTTTCATTAGTCATTTCTAAATATCCTCTTATTTTTCTATATATCAACATCTTAAATACGATCACACACCCGATTTCACTCTTAAAATTCTTCACTTCCGCGTACATTATATAAATTAGTATATCTTTATTAATCAACCCATTACAAAAACTGTCAAAATGTAAAAAACACCTTTTTTGCGAATTACTACCCAAAACAGCCCTTTTCAGTCCCTAGGCAAGACGGATATTTTCCTAAAATCCACAAATCATTCGTTTCCTGCCGCAAAACAAATGTGTCTGCGGTCGAAACTTTTATTTCAATCGTTGGAACTATCTGACTTACCGAATTTACTAATTCTGTAAGCGCAGTCTGCGGAATCTATTTTTTATGTATCTTTGGCTATTCAAACACCAAGACAAGAGAGAAAAGCCTATGTATAAGAATGGTAAATATCGGGAAACCGATAAAATGAGTGATCTGATCTGTGAGAATTATCCGATGGTGCTCGTCATGAGCCGCTTCGGTATTGCACTCGGATTCGGAGAAAAGAATATCGGAGAGGTATGCCGCCAAAACGGTGTCGATCCCTGCACGTTCCTGACCGTCGTAAACTTTCTGACGGAAGAGATATCCGCGCCGATGACAAACATTGACAAATGTCTGTCGATCGAGGCTTTGATCACTTATCTGCATAATGCACACGCCTATTTCCTGGACTTCCGACTGCCCCATATCCGCCGTAAACTGACCGATGCTATTGCAGACTGCCCGAAAGATGTGGCGTTCGTTATCACTAAATTTTTCGACGAATATGCAGCAGAAGTCCACAAACACATGTCGTATGAAGAAAAGACAGTATTTCCATACGTCCGGGGATTATTAAAAGGGATAAAAGACCCGAAATACAACATAACGATCTTCCGAAAACATCATGATCAGATCGAAATGAAGATTATCGAACTGAAAAATATCTTGATCAAGTATTATCCGGGACCCGGAAGCAACCTGCTGAACAGCGTCTTGTTTGACATCTTCGCGACCGAACAAGATCTGGCCTCCCATAACCACGTAGAAGACTATCTTTTCGTCCCAGCGATCCTAACTCTTGAAAAAACAATACAGTGATGCCTATGAGCGCCTTATTAAACATAGCGGTTGCCGAACCGTCTGCCATCATCCGCAGTGGGCTCGAAGCGGTATTAAAGCGAATTCCCGGATTCCGCATCCAGATCATCGAAATTGCCACTGCGGAGCTTTTGCAAGAAACACTTCGCTCACACAAACCAGACATACTGATTATTAACCCGTCACTTCCCGGTTACTACACCATTCAGCTTCTCAAGGAAGAAACCGGCTGTATGGACATGAAATGCATAGCCCTGCTGTATGCCGTCGCTGATCATGCCCTGCTGCGACCTTACGACGACCAGATCAACATCTATGACAGCCCGGACGAGATCCGCCACAAGCTGGAACGCCTCCATACGTCACCGGAAGAGGAAACCGAAAACGAAGAACAGCAGACGCTCAGCGCACGCGAAAAAGAAATCGTGGTCTGTGTCGTCAAAGGGATGACAAACCGCGAAATAGCCGACCGCCTGTTCCTTTCCACACACACCGTTGTTACACACCGACGCAACATCGCCCGGAAATTGCAGGTACACAGTGCCAGTGGTCTGACCGTATACGCCATTGTTAACAAATTAGTTGAACTAAACGATATCAAATTATAATCCATGAAGAAAAACAAACTCGCCGTCCTTACGTCATGCCTTATCCTGTCAGGGACATTCTGTACGCAGGCACAAAACAAAACGCCACAGGAAATCCGGATACCGGATACTTACAAATTAACGAACAAGTCTATCTACCGGAATGGCTGGATAGATTTCAACAAGAATGGGAAAAAGGATGTATATGAAGATCCTACGGTCCCGATCGATGCACGTGTCGAAGACCTCCTTTCGCAGATGAATGTTGAAGAAAAAACCTGCCAGATGGTTACGCTCTACGGTTACAAGCGGGTGCTGAAAGACGACCTGCCGACATCGGACTGGAAAAAACAACTCTGGAAAGACGGCATAGGAGCCATCGATGAACATCTGAACGGTTTCCAGCAATGGGGACTTCCTCCTTCCGACAACCCGTATGTCTGGCCGGCTTCCCGTCATGCCTGGGCTTTGAATGAAGTACAACGGTTCTTTATCGAAGAGACACGCCTCGGCATCCCGACCGACTTCACGAACGAGGGCATACGTGGGGTAGAAAGCTATATCGCCACCAACTTCCCGACACAGTTGGGATTGGGACACACCTGGAACCGGAACCTGGTTCATAAGGTCGGCTATATCACCGGGCGCGAAGGACGGTTGTTGGGATATACCAATGTCTATGCCCCGATCCTCGATGTCGGGCGCGATCAACGTTGGGGACGCTATGAAGAGGTATACGGCGAAAGCCCGTATCTGGTAGCCGAGTTGGGCGTGGAAATGGCAAAAGGCATGCAGACCGATTACCAGGTTGCCGCCACTTCCAAACACTATATCGCTTACAGTAACAACAAAGGCGGACGCGAAGGGATGGCACGCGTAGATCCGCAAATGTCACCACGCGAGGTCGAGATGATCCATGTCTATCCCTGGAAACGGGTGATCAAGGAAGCCGGGATCCTCGGAGTCATGAGTTCATACAACGATTACGACGGATTCCCCATTCAGAGCAGCTATTATTGGCTGACGACACGTCTGCGTGGCGAATTCGGTTTCCGCGGATATGTGGTATCGGACAGCGACGCCGTCGAATATCTTTTCTCTAAACACGGAACTGCCGCCGATATGAAAGAATCCGTGCTACAAAGCGTATTGGCGGGATTGAACATACGTTGTACATTCCGCTCACCGGATTCATACGTCCTGCCACTTCGCGAACTGATCGCGGAAGGAGCTATTCCAATGTCCACCATTGATGACCGAGTGCGTGACATCTTGCGCGTCAAATTCCTCGTTGGATTGTTCGACCATCCGTATCAGATCGATTTGAAAGAGACCGACAAAGAGGTAAACTGCGCCGAAAACCAACTGGTAGCCTTGCAGGCTTCAAAAGAATCGCTCGTTCTGTTGAAGAACCAGGATGCCGTCCTTCCTTTAGATGTAAACAAAATTTCCAAAATCGCCGTATGCGGTCCGAATGCAGATGAAGAGGCATACGCTTTGACACACTACGGCCCGCTTGCCGTAGAAGTGACAACCGTGTTGGAAGGTATTCGGAATAAGGTAAAACCAGGAACGGACGTGCTCTTTACGAAAGGTTGTGATCTGGTAGATGCCAATTGGCCGGAATCGGAACTGATCCGTTATCCGTTGACAGCCGAAGAACAGAGCGAGATCGACAAAGC
>NZ_MNQY01000074.1:3571-13626 GCF_001915675.1 Parabacteroides sp. merdae-related_45_40
GCCACTGGAAAACCGGTCGTATTGGTGCTGATCAACGGACGTCCGTTGTCTATTAACTGGGCGGACAAATATGTTCCGGCTATCCTCGAAGCCTGGTATCCGGGTTCGCAAGGCGGTACGGCCATTGCAGACGCTCTGTTCGGCGACTATAACCCAGGTGGAAAGCTGACCGTTACCTTCCCGAAGACAGTCGGACAGATTCCGTTCAACTTCCCGACCAAACCGAATGCACAGGTCGACGGCGGACGCAACAAAGGGTTGGACGGCAACATGTCCCGCGTGAACGGTCCGTTGTACCCGTTCGGCTACGGATTGAGTTATACGACTTTCGAATACTCAGACATTTCGATCCAGCCAGCTATCGTGACACAGGTTCAACCGGTCACCGTCCGTTGCAAGGTGACGAATACAGGTAAACGTGCCGGAGATGAGGTAGTACAGTTATATGTACGCGATATCCTCAGCAGTGTTACGACCTACGAGAAGAACCTCGTCGGCTTCGACCGTATCCATCTGAATCCGGGAGAAACGAAAGAGCTTACCTTCACTATCGAACCGCGCGACTTGCAGCTGCTGAATAGCGATAACCATTGGGTGGTAGAACCGGGAGACTTCAAGGTTATGATCGGAGCCTCATCCGAAGACATCCGCCTGAACGACCGTTTTACGGTAGTGGAATATGGTAAAGAGCAGGCAAACATATCGGCAGCTTCCCGACAGCAGAAATCAGTTATTGCCAGCTCTACTCAGAAGTCTGCTCCGTCAGTATTAGACGGCAACCCATCTACGGCTTGGAAAGCCAACAAGGGTGAATACATAACTTTTGCACTCGAAAACAACGCCTCTCCTAACAACATCGCGATTGCCTGGAAAGAAAAAAGCAAAGATGCCAAATTTGAAATCCAACTCTCCGGTGGCGGAGGCCAGTTCCTGACCGTATATGAAGGGACGGTAGAAGCTACGAACGAGCTGACGAATTACCGGTTCAAAGGCACAACCGCCAGTGATATCCGTATCGTAATAACCTCCGGCAATGCAAGTATCTCGGAAGTAAAAATCAAGGAGTTGAAAAATTAAGAATTAAGAATTAAGAAATGGTGTCTTATGCATTCATTTCTTAATTCTTAATTTTTAATTCTTAATTTATAAATAGATTTCCCCAAAGAACTCCGGACAATGGAAGTTCGGAGAAGGAAGATCAATCGGACTCCAACTTACGAAATGCGGAAATTCCGTATCGTCCGCACATTTATAGAAGTTGCCCATTATCTTTTCCGGTAGGTTGTCAGGATCGAGGCCCATCAACCGGAAAGGAATGGCAACCACCAACTCCCAGCTATAAACCCCCAGTTTCTCTGTAAAAGCGGCATGAGGAAGACTTGAAAAACGACGTATCGAAGCATACTCTTCGGGGGTCAGAGATTTCTTCGAATCACGCGATTCCCGATAGGAAGCATCACATGTTCCGATACAATTAAACTCGAAATTGTAGTAATTGGGATCATTCACCCGCTTCATAAAAAACTCCACGCAACTATCTTGATAGACAGGTGAACCATCCGTTTCATAAAGAGCTTTCAATGAATTGCCTTTTACAAAGTAACGAATATACAGATTCACTTTCGATCTTGCGATATCGAAAGCCACGATAGGCTTATAGGAATATTCCTCCCAGTTAATCACATCGATCGACTCTCGCTGGGCCTTTTCCATCAAAAAGCCTACGGACGACAGATCCAGTACGTCCAGCGTTTCCAAATAAGGGACTTTCAGTTTCTTCATTATCAATTATAGATTTGGAGTAATGGTAAATGTAAATAAGAAGTCAGCAATACGGATAAGACTCCGATTATAGCCAAAACAATAATGACTGATCCTACAATCCTATTCAATAACCATATACCTCGCACGTTAAACCATTTCTTCAATTTAGCAACTATATAAGTGATTCCGAACCACCAGAGAACAGCCCCCACCCCAATAAAAGCAATGCCACCCGACAACATCCAAACAGAATGTTCCGGCAAGACAAAACCAAAGCGGGCAAACAAACCAATATATAGCAATACGATTAATACGTTGCTAAAGGTAAGAAGAAAAGCTGTAATAAAATCCTGAGTGAAAGATAACTTTTTCTCCCGTTGTTTTCTAAGATTCCGGACAGGATTGGATTGGAAAATATAATAGCCGAAAATACCCAATACGATACTGCCGATCAATTGCAAAGGAGCCTGATTCGCCTCCACAAAGTTCACCACAACTCCCATCCCCAAGCAAGTCAGTGCAGCGTAGATCACGTCTGACAGAGCAGCCCCTAATCCGGTAACAAACCCATGCCAACGTCCTTTGTTCAGCGTTCGTTGTATACATAGCATACCGATCGGACCCATCGGGGCGGAAACCAGTACGCCAATAACAATTCCTTTACTTATCAATCCCAGCATTATCCTTCTATTTTCTGCCTAATGATTTGCAAAGATAACGCAAACCGGGAGCAGAATAAAATGAACTCGTCCATTTTTAACCAAAAAACACCTGCAGGAATGTTTTTTAGATTACCTACAGGCGTTTTCACACTTTATGTAAAAAGGCTATTTAGCTTTTTCCTTTTCCAATATAGCTTTCAACTTTGCAACGATTTCGGGATGTTCGGCCGCCAGATTCTTCTTTTCTCCGATATCCTGCTTCAGGTTGTAAAGCTGTTCTTCCTTGCTGTTGCCCAACTCGATATTCGTCAGTTTAGCATAAGCAGCACCATTACTCGGAGCTATGTATTTCCATTCGCCGTCGGAGACAGAAAGAGAACCGGCAACTTCGACCACATAGTCGCGCCCTTTCAAGTCCTTCCCCAAGAATGCGTCCAGATGATCCCGGCTGTCAGGACCGGCCCCTTCTTCGAGCGGCTTGCCCATCAGGCTTGCCATGGAGGCATACAGGTCGATCTGTGATACCAATGCGTCGGAGACACCCGGTTTTACCTGAGCCGGCCAGCTCACAATCATCGGAACACGCGTACCGGCTTCGAAGATACTGTATTTACCACCACGGAACGGCCCCCAGGGTCTATGTTCGCCCAACAATTCCACAGCCCGGTCTGCATAACCATCATCCACAACAGGACCGTTGTCGCTACTCAACACGATCAAGGTGTTTTCGGCAATACCGGCTTTTTCGAGTGCGCCCATTATTTCGCCTACGGTCCAGTCGAATTGCAACAAAGCGTCGCCACGAGGGCCCATGCCGCTCTTGCCGACAAAACGGGGATGCGGCCAACGGGGAACGTGCGCGTCGTTGGTTCCGACATACAGGAAAAACGGTTCATCTTTGTGGTTTTCAATAAATCGGACAGCTTTGCAAGTGATGCTGTCTGCAATGTTTTCATCTTCCCACAAGGCCTGCTTGCCCCCTTTCATGTAGCCGATACGCGAAATGCCGTTCACGATCGCCATATCATGCCCATGGTTCGGACTCGGTTTCAATTTGGTAAGCAATTCCGGATGGTCTTTTCCCAACGGTTCGCCAGGGAACGGTTTTTCATAGCTCACTTCAATCGGATCATTCGGATCAAGATTGACGATCCGCTGATTCTCAACCCACACACAAGGCACACGGTCGCCTGTGGCAGCCATTATATAGGAATAGTCGAACCCTATATCTGAAGGTCCCGGCGTGATAAAGCCATTCCAATCCTGTCCTCCCGTCCTGTCAGACAATCCCAAATGCCATTTACCTATAGCACCTGTTGTATAACCACACTCACGAAACATATCGGCAACAGTCGGCTGTTCGGGACGAATGACCATTCCGGCATTTCCAGCCGCAATCCCCGTGTCATTCCGCCTCCAAGCATAATGCCCCGTAAACAGCGAATAGCGCGAAGGCGTACTGGTCGCAGCCACTGCATGCGCATCCGTAAAACGAACACCTTGGGCTGCCAGGCGTTCCACATTCGGCGTATGGATCGTTTTCGATCCGTTGCAACTCAGGTCACCATAACCGATATCATCGGCTATCAGGAAAATAACGTTCGGCTTCTTCTGCTGCTGTGTTACTTTTTCTTCCGCCTTTTGTCTGTTTCCAGAACAGGAGGCCAGCAAGGTAGCTCCTATTCCCAATACGATTGTTGATTTCATGATAATAAATTAACTGTTAATTGATAAACCCTTTCTCCATTTTGAGATTGTCAATCCGAGAATCCCGAAAACGTCCTCCACACTCCGACAATTGTTTTTTCAGCAAATCTCGCCGGGAGCTATAACCTTATTGTTGACAAATATACAATAAAACGAAGTATATCACAATTTTCCAAGATTGTAATCTGCATACGAAGTTTTCTGCTAATCCTCTATCACTCTATCACTACAAAGGTTGTAGCTATTCATATTCAAACGTCCAAAGGCAGTGATACAGGACGTTTTCCCCTATCACTCCTCTATCACTTCTAAAACAGGACGTTTTTGTCATACAATTGAAAACCAACACATTACCTTCTATTACTTTTGAAAAAGCATATAAAATAATCGAATAAACAAATGTAAAAACGAATATAACAGGTATTAAATTGGTGGAATACGGTTCTTCATTCCACAAAAGCTATCTCTTTTTTTAGCAAAGACAAGCACATCATTCCGTAAACACCCCCATGTTGCCATCCTTTACATCCGGGTGTAGAGAGCCGGTACATCCGGGTGTAAGAGGGGGCAACATGGGGGTGTCCGGCAACTAAAGTACCATGCCGGACAATAAAAACCACCCGGTTTCACCTATTTTATAGCCATTTTTACATAAAATAATCGAGTGATTTATAAGGATGGAAATCGGGTATTTATTGCTTTTGTTATTTGTAATACGCTACTATACAGATGTGTATAAGCGCAATTTCTGTTTTCCATCCAAATTGCCTGTGATAGGGTAGTGATACCGTAGTGATAGAGAAAACGGGCATATATCACTAACGAAACAAGTTGAATATCAATCGATAAAAAAGGAATCAGTGATACAGTGACAGAGGAACACCGTTTTGACATACTTCAATAAACAATTATTTGTAAAATGGTTTCAATATATTCCCTGCCGAGCCATACGCTCCACATTCGGTGTCCTATACCAGTCGTTCAACGCACAACGAACCAGATTACCTCCCTTATCCGTCAAAAAAAGGCAAAAAGGTATCCATTACTCCCATATCATCCACCAAGAATAACACAATATTAGGAAATTCTTGTGCCAGAAGCAACCGACTCGAAAGAAGTAACCGATCATCAAAAACTCTCCTTCCGGACCATTTTTCCAGATTTCCATTCCGTAAGGAGAAAAGTAACTTTTAGGATGTCCGATATGATTCCCAGCTATATTAATATCCATACCGTTCTGCAATGGATTTTCTGTCACATGCCATTTTCCTATATGGCAAGTCTGGTAGCCTGCTTTTTTCAATACTTCCGGAAGAAGCCGGACACCCGGCTCCAGAGCTGTCCGGTTGGGATATCTCCAAAGCATTAAGCGAGATACGCAACCACTTGGTTCGCCTCGATATTCTTGCCATACTGATCTGTGTGATCGACAGTTCGTCCGGCCATTAGTTTTTGACATTTTGCGCAAGTCCCGCCAGTTTCCCTATCGGGCACCATCTGCGAGGCTCCGTTTTTAACCGAAAAAGGCCTTTGTTGGAACAAATTTATTTTCTTCAACAGATTTAAGGGAAATTCGGTTAGTAAGCACTATCTTTGCACTTTGTAAGCGAGGGGTATCCTTATATTATCCCCCGTATGAACGGAATACCATTAATAAATCGACGATATGATTCTATTCTTTCAATCTCCAACAAAGACGGTGTTAGCTGTGGAGGCTGCACACGCTTTCTCTCCTGAAGATGTAGAAAAATTAGTTTGGGCTTTTAGCGAGGCAAAACCTCTCCAGGCTGAAACATTGGAAGGCTGGTATGTTGGTCCACGCCGGGAAATGATTACCCCGTGGAGTACGAATGCCGTGGAAATCACCCAGAACATGGGACTCACCGGTATATCACGCATCGAGGAATACTTCCCAGTTTCTTCCGGCGAAGCAGAGCATGACCCGATGTTACAGCGTATCTATGACGGTCTGAACCAGGACATCTTCACGATCAGTAAACAACCGGACCCGATTGTTTATATTGAAGATATCGAAGCCTACAACAAACAGGAAGGACTGGCATTGAGCGATGAAGAAGTAGCTTACCTCAACGAAGTAAGCCAAAAACTGGAACGCCGGCTGACAGACAGCGAAGTGTACGGTTTTGCACAGGTGAACTCGGAGCACTGCCGTCACAAAATCTTCGGCGGTACATTTATTATCGACGGAGAAGAGAAAGAAAGTTCTCTCTTTAACCTGATTAAGAAAACATCGGCGGAGAACCCGAACAAATTGGTTTCCGCCTATAAAGATAATGTGGCTTTCAACGAAGGCCCGGTGATCGAACAGTTTGCTCCGGCAAGCGGCGACAAACCGGATTTCTACGAAGTGAAAGAAATCAAATCGGTTATCTCACTGAAAGCTGAAACCCACAACTTCCCGACAACAGTCGAACCGTTCAACGGTGCGGCTACCGGATCGGGTGGTGAAATCCGTGACCGTCTGGGCGGTGGAAAATCATCCCTGCCGATTGCCGGAACAGCCGTTTATATGACATCTTATCCGCGTACGGAAGGTGCACGCGAATGGGAAAAGATCCTCGACCCGCGCCCTTGGTTGTACCAGACTCCGGAACAAATCCTGATCAAGGCCTCCAACGGTGCATCCGATTTCGGCAACAAGTTCGGACAGCCGCTGATCTGCGGTTCGGTCCTGACATTCGAACACGAAGAGAACAAGAAGAAATATGCTTACGACAAAGTGATCATGTTGGCCGGCGGTGTCGGTTATGCTAATATGCGCGACGCGTTAAAGGGCGATCCCGCACCGGGCGAAAAAGTTGTCCTGTTAGGTGGTGACAACTACCGCATCGGTATGGGCGGAGGCGCTGTCTCTTCCGTAAACACGGGCCAATATACCAGCGGTATTGAGTTGAACGCCGTACAGCGCGCCAACCCGGAAATGCAGAAACGCGTTTCCAACGTGATCCGTGCGATTGCCGAATCGGACAACAACCCGGTTATCTCCATCCATGACCACGGCGCAGGAGGTCATTTGAACTGTCTCTCCGAATTGGTGGAAGCAACCGGCGGACATATCGACATGAGCCAGTTGCCTGTCGGTGACCCGACACTTTCCGCAAAAGAAATCGTAGGTAACGAAAGCCAGGAACGTATGGGTTTGCTGATGAAGGAAGAAGATGTTGCCCGTGTACAGCGCATTGCCGACCGCGAACGTTCTCCGATGTATGTGGTAGGTGAAACGACCAACGACATGAAGTTCGTATTCGAACAGGCCGACGGCGTGAAACCAATCGACATCAAACTGGAATATATGTTCGGTAAACCGCCTAGAACGATCATGAAGGATCATACGGTCGAAGAAACATACGCTCCAGTCGTTTATAAAGAATCCGAACTGCATCATTACCTCGAAAATGTACTTCAGTTGGAAGCTGTTGCATGTAAAGACTGGCTGACCAACAAGGTGGACCGTTCGGTGACAGGCAAGGTCGCACGCCAGCAGTGCCAAGGCGAATTGCAGTTGCCGCTGAGCGACTTGGGTGCTGTAGCACTGGATTACCGTGGAAAAGCGGGTATCGCCACATCTATCGGACATGCTCCGCAGGTAGCGATGATCGACCCGGCTGCCGGTTCTGTCATGGCGATTGCCGAATCATTGACAAATATCGTTTTCGCTCCACTGTCCGACAAGCTATCAGGTGTATCTTTGAGTGCCAACTGGATGTGGCCATGCCGTAACGAAGGCGAGGATGCCCGCCTGTACAAAGCGGTCCAGGCTGCTTCGGACTTCGCTTGTGCACTGGGCATCAATATCCCGACCGGTAAAGACTCTCTGTCCATGACACAGAAATATGGCGACGACAAAGTGATTGCTCCGGGTACGGTGATTATTTCTGCCGGTGCAGAAGTCAGCGACATTCGCAAGATCGTATCTCCGGTATTGGCCCACGAAAAGAATTCTTACATATATTATATTGACTTCTCGTTCGACACGATGAAGTTGGGCGGTTCCGCTCTTGCACAAGTTCTGAACAAATTGGGCAACGAAGTCCCGACGATAAAAGACAGCGAATATTTTGCCGACGCATTCAACGCCGTACAAGATGCCATCCAAAAAGGGTTGGTTCTCGCCGGACACGACATTTCTGCCGGTGGTATGATCACGGCATTGCTCGAAATGTGTTTCGCCAACGTGGAAGGCGGTCTGGAAGTAAACCTCGACAAGTTGTCGGAACAGGACATAGTCAAGATTCTGTTCGCCGAAAACCCGGGTATCCTGGTCCAGGTGAAAGACAAGAAAGCATTCGAAAAGTTGATGGAAGATGCAGGAGTAGGTTTTGCCATTATCGCCAAGCCGACTTCCGAACGCCACATTCTGGTTTCCAAAGAAGGCGTCCAATACCATTTCGGCATCGACTACATGCGCGACGTATGGTACGAATCATCTTATAAACTGGATATCAAGCAGAGTGGTAGCGTATGTGCAGGCAACCGTTTCGAGAACTACAAGATGCAGCCACTGGAATTCAAGTATCCGAAGAGCTTTACCGGCAAGCTGTCTTCTTACGGCCTGACTGCCGATCGCAAAGGAAAGAGCGGAATCCGTGCCGCCGTAATCCGTGAAAAGGGTTGCCAGTGCGAACGTGAAACGTCTTATGCACTGTATCTGGCAGGTTTCGATGTGAAAGACGTTCACATGACCGATTTGGCTTCCGGACGCGAAACATTGGAAGACGTAAACATGATTGTATTCTGCGGCGGTTTCTCCAACTCCGACGTTTTAGGCTCTGCCAAAGGATGGGCCGGAGGTTTCTTATTCAACGAGAAAGCCAAGAAGGCGCTGGATAACTTCTATGCACGTCCCGACACCTTGAGTCTGGGTATCTGCAACGGTTGCCAGCTGATGGCCGAGTTAGGGGTTGTTTATCCGGAACATGAGAAGAAACATAAGATGTTGCACAATGATTCGCACAAGTTCGAATCGAACTTCATCTCGGTCGAGATCCCGAAAAACCATTCTGTCATGTTCGGTTCCTTAAGCGGTTCCAAATTAGGAATCTGGGTGGCTCACGGCGAAGGCAAGTTCTCTTTCCCGTATGAAGAAAAAGAATATCATATCGCACTTAAATACAACTATGAAGGCTATCCCGCCAACCCGAACGGTTCGCCTTGGGCGGTTGCCGGTGTCTGCTCTCACGACGGACGCCATCTGGCAATGATGCCTCACCTGGAACGTGCGATGTTCCCATGGCAATGCGGTTACTATCCTGAAGACCGACGAAACAGTGACGAAGTCACTCCGTGGATCGAAGGTTTCGTGAACGCACGAATACCTGTCTCTTTTTATTTTCAGGCCGGGGCAACAATTAAGTTCCTTTCCTATACCTTTCTCCCGGATTAATCCCTATCTTCGCAAAAGAATATAAACCTTTACTGAAATTTACGAGAAATGGAAGAATTGCAAGTTATCCAGAACAAGATTTATGAGATCAGAGGTACGAAAGTCATGTTAGATCGTGATTTAGCAGAAATGTATGGAGTTCAGACCAAAGCGCTAAATCAAGCAGTCAAACGAAATTTCACCCGTTTCCCTGAAGACTTTATGTTTCAACTAACCAACCAAGAAACCCCAAATTGGAAGTCACAGATTGTGACCTCCAATACTATTAAGATGGGAATTCGAAGGAATCCGTTCGCTTTTACGGAACATGGCGTCATCATGCTCGCAAGCGTATTAAGAAGCGAGATTGCCGAACTGCAAAGTAAAAAAGCCTTCAACGATAAACTACGGCCAAGGATTGGCTTTGTGAAATAGAATCTCTATCTTCGCGACCTAAACAATAAACAAGTACACTGATTCATGAAAAAGTTGCTATTTATCTTCTTTACAGCAGGTCTTATACAGGGATTTAGCTCTTG
>NZ_MNQY01000075.1:0-9236 GCF_001915675.1 Parabacteroides sp. merdae-related_45_40
GCCTAACATAAAGAAATTATAGATAAATACGACTAAACTGATGATGCTGGCGTTAATCAGTGAAACGACAGACTCTTTCAAGATCTGAGGCAGAATGTTACCTTCCTTCAAACTGTTGTTGGCCAGGCCTTGTACCACGATGGCGGAAGACTGGATGCCGACATTTCCGCCTGTTCCTCCAATCAACGGAATAAACAGCGCCATCTTGGGGTTGACGGCAAAATTCCCTTCGAAATTCCCTAAGATCAGGGAGTTCCCGATACCACCTATCATACCGATCAGGAGCCAGGGAAGGCGGGCGGCCGTTTGGGTGAAGACATTATCCGAAGTTTCCACATCCTGCGAGATACCGGATGCCAACTGGTAGTCACGTTCGTGCTGTTCGCGGACTTCATCCATGACATCGTCGATGGTGATACGTCCGACGAGACGCCCGATGCTGTCGATAACAGGTAGGGCGACCAGGTCATATTTTTCGATCGTTTCGGTCACCTCTTCGATACTGTCACTGTCGCGGACGGAGATCGGGTCTTTCTTCATCACATGCTTGATCTTCGAGACGGAAGGATTAGTGATCAGCTTCTGCAGGGGGAGGACTCCGCGAAGGCGCTCATCATCGTCAACTACATAGACGTAATAGATCTCATCCATGTCTTCAGCTTGCTTGCGCATCTCGTCGATACATTTGGGCATACTCCAATTCTCGTTCACCACGATCATTTCGGTACCCATCAATCCACCGGCAGTGTCTTCATCGTATTTCAAGAGGTCGACGATGTCACCCGCCTGCTCTACGTCTTCGATGTGCGAAAGAATCTCTTCCTGGGTATCTTCGTCCAACTCACGCATCAGGTCTACAGCGTCGTCGGTCTCCATATTGTCCACGAAGCGTTTGGCAATCAGTTCGTTCGGAAGTTCTTTCAGCAACTTGTGACGGTCTTCTTCATCCAGTTCCATCAGAACATCCGCTGCCTTTTCACCATCCATCAGCAGATAGAGGTAGATAGCTTCTTGCAAATCAAGCTCCTGGTACAGTTCGGCTATGTCTGCCGGATACAGTTCGTCCAGTATCTCCTTAATCTTAGCATCATCCTTCTCCGTGATGATGTCTTTTAGATGGTCTATATATTCTTTCGTCAGTTCAATCATGCTTTGGAGAATTTAGGATTTATGATTTATGATTTGTGAAACAATGCAAGCTCCATAAGTCATAAATCATAAATCTGAAATCATAAATCTTTTAAGTTTCGCTCCGTTATCAGCGTCAGTTCCACGAACTGCTCTACGGAAAGCTGTTCCGGTCGTTTGTTAAAGATCGGGAGCGAATAATCGGGACAATCCTTACCCAGCAGAGGTTTCATGGAGTTGCGCAATGTTTTGCGACGTTGGTTGAACGAGGTTTTGACAACCGTCTTGAAAAGCTTCTCGTCACATCCCAACGATTTTCGGTCATTGCGCACCATCCGTATCACCGCACTCTTGACCTTTGGAGGCGGATCGAATACATTCTCGCTGACCGTAAACAGATATTCCACTTCGTACCAGGCCTGTAGCAGGACGCTCAGGATGCCGTATGTCTTACTGCCCGGACCGGCAGCAAGACGTTCGGCCACCTCTTTCTGTATCATACCCGAACAGCAGGGAATATGTTCCTTGTAGTCGAGCACTTTGAAAAATATCTGACTGGATATATTATAAGGATAATTGCCAATCACACAAAACTGGTCCGGAAACAACTTGCCGAGATCCAGACGCAGAAAGTCTTCGGCCAAAATCTTGCCTTCCAAGACGGGAAAGTTCTGTTCCAGGTAATCGACCGATTCCATATCCAGCTCCACTACTGTCAGATCGTGTCCTTTTTCCAGTAAGAATTGGGTGAGGACGCCCATCCCTGGGCCAATTTCCAGTACAGGTAACTGCTTGTAATCGGACAATGTATCTGCAATACGCTCAGCTATTTGCAGATCTTTCAGGAAATGTTGTCCTAATGCTTTTTTGGGCTTAACTAATCTCATCCACTTCTTTGGTGTAATGTGTTCGTATTTAAATATAATGCTTATCTTTGCAGGCGTACAAAAATACAACAAATAATTTAAAGTCATCTACGTATAATGGATTTTAAAGCAATTCTACGCACGTTTCTCAAGATAATTCTCCCGCTTGCATTCGGTTGTTTACTCCTTTGGTATCTGTACAGTAAGATGGATATTGGCGAGATCTGGAATGTGATTCGTAAGGGGGTCCGCTATGAGATTATTCTTTTTTCCCTTTTGTTTGGCTTGGGAGCCAATATTGTCCGGGGATTGCGTTGGGGACTGCTGATTCGTTCGTTAGGTGATAAGGTGAAGACCTGCAATGTGATTTATGCTGTGTTGGGGAATTATGCTGTGAACCTTGTGCTACCACGTGTCGGTGAAGTCTGGCGTTGCGGGATGATAACCAAATATGACAAGATCCCGTTTACCCGCCTGTTGGGGACGCTGCTGATCGACCGTGTGAGCGATACCATCATGGTCGGGCTGATCACAATGTCCATCATTATCTTCAATTTTGATTTTTTCCATAGTTTCTTTGCGAAGAACCCTGCGTTGCTGGATGGTTTTCAGTCCATGTTCAACTCGATATGGATTTATGTGGCCGGCGTAATTTTTATTGCCGGAATTTGGTTTATATTCACATATATGAGTAACTTTACGCTGGTCAAGAAAGCAAAGTCGATGTTGCAGAACATCTGGGATGGAATGAAGAGCATCTGGCTGATGAAGCGTAAAGGTCTTTTCGTTATTCAAACCCTGTTGATCTGGACAGGATATTTCCTGTATTTCTACATCACTTTCTATGCTTTCGATTTTACCCGTGATTTGGGTGTGACGGTCGGTCTGATCGCTTTTACGATGAGTAGTATCGCTGTGGCGGTACCCGTGCAGGGGGGGATTGGTCCGTGGCATTTTATGGTGATCGCCACTTTGATGTGCTTCGGAGTAAAAGAAACCGATGCTGCGGCTTTTGCTCTGGTGGTGCATACGGTGCAAACTGCCTGGCTCGGAATTACGGGACTGTTTGGTGTGGTGGCGCTACCTTTTGTAAACAAAGGAATTGACAATGGACAATTGACAATTGACAATTAAATGCCCGGTTGTCCATTCGATATATAACATTAATTATTAACCTAATTGTCAATTGTTCATTGATTAAGTTGTCAATTGTCAATTAAAACGCAGTTTTATTTATGTCCGCAGAAATCAAAAATCTTTCTCCGCAGCCAGTTTGGGGTTATTTCTATGACCTTACGCAAATCCCTCGTCCGACCGGACATATGGAGGCTGTAACCCGTTTTATGGTAGCTTTTGGTAAAGGATTGGGATTGGAAACTTTGCAGGACGAAGTGGGAAACGTTTTGATTCGTAAACCGGCTTCTCCGGGAATGGAAGGACACAAAACCGTGACCATGCAGTCTCACCTCGATATGGTTCCGCAGAAGAACTCTTCGGTAAAACATGATTTTCTAACCGATCCGATCGATGCTTATATAGATGGAGATTGGGTGAAAGCACGCGAAACGACATTGGGTGCTGATAACGGTATGGGTGCTGCTTTTGCTATGGCTGTCCTGGCGGACAAGACATTGACGCACGGTCCTCTGGAAGCCCTTTTTACCATTAACGAAGAAGTGGGGATGGATGGCGCAGTCGGTTTGAAGCCGGGTTTCCTGAAAGGGGAAATCCTGTTGAACTGTGATTCGGAGGAAGAAGGCGAGTTGTTTGTCGGTTGTGCTGGTGGCGCCGATCTGAATGTCTCCATGCAATTTAAGGAAGATACTTATATTCCGGAGGGCGATGTTGCCGTGAAAATCAGCCTGACCGGCTTGAAAGGCGGTCACTCCGGTGTGGATATTCATTTGGGACGTGCGAATGCGAATAAGCTGATGTTCCGTTTCTTGAAAGAGGCCGTACGCGATTATGGGGCTCGTCTGTCATCTGTCGACGGCGGTTCGTTGCGCAACGCTATCCCGCGTGAAGCTTTTGCCGTAATAACAATTCCTGGAGATAATGTGGAAGCTCTTTGGGAGCTTGTGTCCGATTATCGGGAAATGTACCGCTACGAATATAAGGGCATTGAACACAATATTAATTTTACGGCCGAAATGACCGATATGCCGGCAACTCTGATTCCGGAAGAGATTCAGGATGATCTGATCAATGCGATAGAAGGTTGCCAGAACGGTGTGATCAGTATGCTGGTCGATTTTCCGGGTACGGTCGAATCGTCTACAAACTTGGCAATCGTCAAGTCCTCGAACGAAATGATCGAGATTCAAATTTTGGTTCGCAGTTCGTCCGAGAGCCGCAAGGAAGCTGTTTGTTCGAGTTTGGAAAGTATTTTCTCTCTAGCCGGGGCGAAGGTGGAATATTCGGATGGTTACGGCGGATGGCAGCCGAATATCGATTCGCCGATCCTGAAAATCATGCAGCAAGCTTATTTGGATTTGTACGGAAAGAAGCCGGAGGCTAAGGTTATGCATGCCGGTCTGGAATGCGGTATCATCCAGGAATCCTACCCCGATATGGACATGATCTCTATTGGTCCGGACTTGCAGCATCCGCATTCTCCTGACGAGCGTGTAAGCATTCCGTCTGTTGCCCGTACGTGGGACTTTATTGTTACGACGCTTGCGAGAATCTGATTCGTATATACATTATATAATAATATAATAGGAAGCTTCCGGTGGATCTTTTTCATCGGAGGCTTTTTTGTTGCCACAATGTCAACTGTGAAGTTTTCTTGCGTTGTGCATGCTGAATGATCTCCTTTCTCGGTATGAAAAGTAGGAATTGTATGTATATTGAGGATATGTATATTGTCTCGTAGGTGATGTTTTTTTGTTTTTTTGCGGGAAAACTCTTTTTTGCAAGTTTGGCAATTTCGTAATATATTGATTATTAGGTGTACTTATGATCTTGAAAGGTACACGCGTACGTATGTTTATGAGGGTAAAAATAGGTAAAAAATGGGATGTAATTAATTTTATATCAACAAGATAGGTCCCTAAAATAAAATGACTAAAAAAACGTACGTTTAAATTCGTCATTTTTCAGCTACAAAAATACATATACTTTTTGAACTTGCAATTCTTTCCTCAAAGATTTTTCTTTTTCTATATTCTTTCTTATCAATTAGATAGCTTAACATGTACGAAAAACCACCTTTTTATCACAAACCATTTAAACCCTCCCCCAAAATGACTAAAAAAAACGTACGTTTTCATTAGTCATTTTATAGGATGATCTCAAAGAGGGATTTATAGAACTGAATTTCATTATATATAGTATTATTAATTAAATTATTAGATTATGAACAAAAAGTTTTCTACTCTTGTAGTGGCTTGTATGGCTTCGGCTGCGTTCTCATCTGCTTTTGCTGCAAATATCACAAATGCGAGCAGAACAGTGACGAAGATCGAAACCGAAAAAGCTTATCAATTAAGTAATGCAGATGGTAGTAAAATCCTCGTTATGGTTCCTCAAGGAGAGGGTTACACTCTGAAATTAAAAACAGCAACTTCTGTCACAGACCTGAACTCTACTTTATGGGAGATTCAGTATTCTTATCCTAACGGTAGTGCTTCCAGCCCTGATTTTACATTTGTAAATAAGGCGACAGGTATACCTTTACAGGTTGATCCGAAAAAAGCAACACTGTTTTCGGAAGGTACAACTTACTCTACATCAAACAGCTCTTATGTAGAAATGTCTGGTTCTGTTTCTACTTGGAAATGGAAGGATTTTGTAGAGACACAAGGTAGTCCTTTCGGAACAAGTGGCTTGGTGTCTCATTTTGCTAAAGACTCTATTGTTGCATTGGTGACGGGTGCTACACCTGCTACACCTGCTACTACTACGAATAACTATGCAAATTCTGAAGATGTTTATTTGGTTAAAGCCCATGCAAATCGTTCCACATGGAATGGTATTCATCTAAGAGTTGCTCCCGCTTATGCAGGTGGTGTTACATTATCTGCAAAAGATTTGAATACCAAATTGGGAACAGATCCGGAAGGTAAATCTTTCAAACTGTCTTCAACTCCGGAGTTGAAGGTGGGTACGAATGGAAATAGTACATTGGGTAATATCTTTACGGATAATACACTGCGTGCATGGGAACCTGCTGCTGCTACAAATGAAGCAAATTCTGAAATTTATGTGGAACAGTCAAATTTCAATAATGGAACAGCTAATACCTTTACAGGTATGTTCCTTCAAGTTATTGATAATGATGCTAAAAAGGATGATCCTTTTAATGATGTTTATTTAATGGCGGATACAGCTTACATTAATGGAATGTATCTAAACAATCAGAATTGTATTAAGTTTACAAAAGATTCTATCAAAAGCGCTGAATGGCAAGGTAACAACTATTTGAATAAAGTTAAGCCGGGTCGTAACAACCATGCTGCGTTATTCACTTTTGAATATTTTGCTTCTCAAGATAGTATCGCCATCAAGGTTTTTAAATATAACACAAAACAGACAGTCGCAGAAACGAAAGATGGTAAGGTTACATTCTGGGGTGGTACATCTGTTACGGATGCAAATACAGTAGTTTTGAATAAACTGACTTCTATTAGCGAAATTACTTTGGGTGAAGCAAATATGAGTACATCTAAGCCAGCCAATATTAGATTTACTTTGGGGGAAGGTGCAACGAACCGCAGATCCATTAACAATGGTGTTTACGTGATTAAGAACACGAAGGGTCAGTATTTGGCAGTTCCTATCTATAATACGAAGAAAGCGACATCTTGGAATGCTGCTGAATGGGTGACAATTGAGGCAGATGCTCAAGATGTTTTGCGTATGCCGGCTTATCAGTGGGTTGCTGTACAGCGTGACACATTATCTTCCGGACTGAAAGAAATTTCTCGCATGGCTCTCACTAACCGTGAGTTCGAAAATGTTGCAAAAGATATCCAGTTGCGTAAGGATGCAGGTGCTACTTATCTCTTCACTAATGAAATCGCTGAAGGAAAAGACTCTTTGATTATTGAAGCTGTACCTGCTTCTGTTATTGCTAACAAAGAATTAGGTTACTTGAACTTGGAAGATGCTGAATTGGCTGTTATGACTTATAACTTCAATTATTTGCATTCTTATGCAGATGATAAGTTCATCGGTATGATGGAAGATTCAGTTTTGAATGTGAAAGATGGCAAGTATGCATTCTTTATGAAAGAATCAAAAGAAGCAAACTATGGTTTCACTTCTCCGTATGTTGCCGGTTTAAAACAATTGACCCGTGTTATTTACACTCCGTATGTAAAGACTGCTAACGGTGATCGTTATATTACAATTGATGCTGAAAAACGCTATAGAATGACTTATGATGAAACGGAAGCACAGAAGTTCTATCTGAAAGAAAACAACTTCTACAAACCGGCATCTAAGGAAGCTGCACAGCCGTATTACGCATTTATTAATGTAACAGAAACAGCTGATTCTACAAAGATGGGGTCTGCAGATCAAGATCTGAACGTAATCTTGAGAGATCAGGTATTGAATGAAACTCGTACTTCTGCATTTGCCGTAGTTCCGAACGATGCTCCTCTGTATCGTCGTTTCAATACAGAACTGGAAGGTGCTGTTGAAGGACAGGAAGATGCGACGAAGATCTTGAAGTTCAAAGAATTCTATCGTGGTGAATACTTGATGGATGAAAATAATAAAAAATTCCAGGATGAAGTTGTTAACTATGTAGGTATTGAACGTGCAGATAAAGCTACAGGTTTATCATTCTATGTGGATACAGTTGTAGTGAAAGGTACAGCAGGTCACGAACAGAAACCGCAGTATTTCGTATATGTTGACAGAGTAGTTGTTGATCCGGTTCCGGGTAAGGAATGTCAGGAAGGTGATAATCATGTTGATGCCAACGGTGATCCGACAGATGCTGCACATTGCGTTCATGCAACTCCTTCTAAAGCAGGTTTCACTGTTGCTAAATACATGGTTAGCTTCGCAGACTCATTAAGCGCAAAAGATGCTGACAAACTGTATAAGTTTGGTGAATACACTCGCGTAGGTTTCGTGAAAGGTTTGCATATCGGCGACAGCCTGTATATCTTGACAAATGGCTTCGAAAATATGGAAGCAAGCAAGTTGGATACTGCTGCTATTCGTGCTAACTACAAGGCTACAAGCAATGAGTTCAATATTATCGATTTGAAAGCAGAACATACAGACGCTCATCATAACTATACTTGGTCGTTCCGTTACACAAATCCGGAAGCTGCAGCTGCAGTTGATGAAGATGCTCGTCGTTTCTTGATCGAATCTGATAAGAAAGATGCAGATAATGATATTGCTCCGTCTAAGGCTGCATGGTTGAAGAGCCAGAATGGTTGCTTAGTATTGTCTGATGCTGCTACTTCAACATTCGAAAATGCTAAGACCGGTGGTGACAACGCTCTTATCTTCAATATCGAAGTAGGTTCAGAAAATGATCTGGCAACAGACAACGAAGAAATCGCAACTTCTGAAGTAACAGTTATCGCTGGTGCAGGTCAGGTAACAATCGCTAATGCTGCCGGTAAGAAGGTTGTTGTTTCTAACATCCTTGGCCAGACAGTAGCTAACACAGTTATCACTTCTGACAATGCTGTAATTGCTGCTCCTCAGGGTGTAGTTGTAGTAGCTGTTGAAGGCGAAGAAGCTGTTAAGGCTATCGTTAAGTAATAATAGAAAATTCATCATCAGGTAGGGATACGAGCAATCGTATCTCTGCTCTGAAAAAGAATAAGATTTTATAAATCAAATAATTCTAAATTTTACCGTGCAGCTTTCAAGCTAATTATCCCGTGATGGGTGAACAGGCGGTAATATTAATACTAAAGTAAAAAATTAAAAAAAGTTCATCTGCCATTATCCCTGTGAAGAGAAAAGGCAGACACAAAATGAAGCCTCTCCGGTAGCAATATCGGGGAGGCTTTTGTTAAAAAAGCATTGATTCTGTATGTTTCCAGGGCAACCGCACCAAAAATTGCTATCCAAGACCATCTCTTCTTTCTCTATAAAAATTTGCAAACCAACCATCATACTATCATGGCTGGTTGTTAGCTGTTGTTTCACAATATGTTAAAGCATGAAGGTGTCTGAAAAGGCAGCCTTCTTTTTTTGTTATGCAGCCCGTTTATTATCCATTTTTATATTTAAAATATCTTTGGTCTTCTCAATTATTACTTT